>DTZQ01000047.1 GCA_012961305.1 Armatimonadota bacterium
GCGCCCGAATTCGGCGCGCTGCGGTGGTCAACGTCCTGCCGCAGGCCAGTTTGACCCGAGGACACGGACAGGAGGAACTGTCTGATTTTGCCGAACTGACCGAGGCCGTTGCCCTTACTGACGATGCTTTCCCTTTACAGCGAGCCGATGTAATGCGCGCAGCCCTACGGGAAGCCGCCCGGAGGGGGAAATTGGTGACGGTCCACTGCGAAGATACTACTCTGACGGCGGGAGGGGTGATGAACGAAGGGGAAGTGTCCCGTGCCCTGGGCGTGAAAGGAATGCCCGCCTGTGCCGAAGAAGTGATGCTGGCCCGGAACCTGATTCTGGCTGCGGAAGCGGGCTGTCGTCTGCACGTGCTCCACCTCAGCACCGCCGGGGCAGTAGCCCTCATCCGCTGGGCCAAGGAGCAGGGCTGGCCGGTGACGGCCGAGGCCTGTCCCCATCATTTCTGCCTGACCGAAGAGGCCGTGCGGGAACAGGGGCCCAATGCCAAAATGAACCCGCCCCTGCGTACCGCTCAAGACGTGCAGGCCATACGTTCCGCCCTGGCCGAGGGAACCATTGATGCCATTGCTACCGACCACGCCCCCCACACGGTCCCGGAGAAGGAACGCGGACTGGAGGCCGCTCCTTTCGGCATCGTGGGTCTGGAAACTGCCCTGCCCCTGGTCCTCACCGAGCTGGTGGAACCGGGCCTCCTCAGCCTGACGGCGGCCCTGGCCAAGTTAACCTACCTCCCGGCGAACATCTTAGGCTGCGACCGGGGAACCCTGCGCCCCGGCGCGGTGGCCGATGTGACGGTGTTCGACCCGCAGGCGGAAGTGGTGGTCAATCCCGAGGAGTTTGCTTCCCGCGGCCGCAACACTCCCTTCGCTGGCCGCCGCTTGTGCGGACGGGTACGGGCCACCATCGTCAGCGGGAAAGTGGTTTATGAGGCTTAAAGGAAACTCCATGGGTCGGGTGCATTACTTGGCTTTGAACCACCTAACTGGATTGGGGCCGAAAACGCTACGCCGGTTGATAGAGCGGTTCGGCGGCGCAGCGGAGGTACTTGCGGCCGCCCCGGAGGTGCTGGTCGAAACGCCCCGGGTGACCCCGGCCCTGGCTGAGGCTATCAAGCAGGCGGCAGCCGACTTAACCCCTTTTGAGGAATTGCTGCTGACCCTGGAGGAGGGCGGAGTGTGGTTGCTCTGCTGGGAAGACGAAAACTACCCCGTTCCCTTGCGTTCCCTGCCTGATGCACCGCTGCTCCTGTACGGACGGGGTCAACTGAGCGAAGGGGACACTGACGCGGTGGCCATCGTCGGTTCACGGGCGGCCAGCGAGGCCGGCGGCCGCTGGGCCCGCCGAGCGGCGGTGGAACTGGCCTCTCGCGGACTGACCGTGGTCAGCGGCTTTGCGCGGGGAGTGGACACTGCCGCCCACTGGGGGGCCCTGGAGGGCGGGGGTCGTACCCTGGCGGTGTTGGGCACCGGCATTGACCGCCTGCATCCTCTCGAAAACGGGGAATTGGCGGAGCGGGTAGCAGCCCAGGGAGCCTTGCTGACGGAGTTCCCGCCGGGCACCCCGCCTACGGTGGGGACGCTGATGGCCCGCGACCGGATTGTCAGCGGCCTCTCCCGCGCCGTCTTAGTGGTCGAGGCCGGACTGAGCAGCGGAAGTTTAGACACCGCCCGCCGGGCCCGTGAACAGGGTCGGGGCCTTTACGCGGTGGACTGGCAGGGTACAAGGGTGGACAGCCCCGGCACCGCCCAACTCCTCTCTGCCGGGGCCTGCTCCCTGCCTGCCGACCTGGAGGCAGTGGACTTCGACGCTTTGGCAGAGGAAATAGTCGCTTCCCGGCCAGAGGATGCCGCCCAATTATCGCTGTTTTGAAGGCGATGTCGTAGCATTGTGACTTGCATAACAACACTATTTCCCCGAACCAGCCAGGCGGTCTAAATAGCGTTCCACCGCCGAGCACAGGTCGTGTAAGGTTGCCACATCTTGCCTCTCCAGCAGGGTCCGTCCGAACACTCGCCGCAGGGAGGCCAAAAATCCCTCCAAACCGCCCCGCACCGGGTCGAACTCGAGGCGCTCCAACATCCGGCGAAAGTGAGCGTAAAGGTGCTCCATCTCGGCCACCTCGGCCAAATCCAGGTGGGGCCCGGGCGGCGCCGTCAGGCTCGCCAGGAAAATCTCATAGGCGAAGACCATTACCGCGTGGGACAGGTTCAGGGAGGGACTGCGGGCGGCGGCAGGGATGCTGGCGCACAAATGGCACTGCAACAATTCCTCGGTGTGCAAACCCGTGGTCTCCCGCCCGAACACCAGGGCAACGGTATGCTCCTGGGCCTGGCGGACGATTTGAGTTGCGGCCTCGCGGGCATTGACCGGCGTGGGCATTCGCCGTCCGCGTTTGCGGTGGGTCGTGCCCACGACGAAATGCACCTCGGCCAGGGCCTCTTCCAGCGTGGCCACAACCTGGGCCCCGTCCAAGACCTCCTCCGAGTGACAGGCCAACCAGCGGGCTTCCGGCACTTCCCGGAAGGGCACCGGATTGACCAGCACCAATCGGGTCAAGCCCATGGTCTTCATGGCCCGGGCGGTCGCCCCAATGTTGCCTGGCGTTTGCGGTTCCACCAGCACGATGTGGATGTTCTGCAAACACGCCGGCACCGGGACTGCCCACACCCGATGTTCCCTTCCCCGCTGACGGACACTCATAGTTTTGCCCATCACAACACCTGGGCCAAACGGCGCTGGCTGGCGGCATCCAACTCCGCCGGCGCCAGTTCGTAACGGTTCCCGTGCAGGTCGGTAAATTGCAGCCGCCCGTTCTCCAACTCCGTCAGGTGCTCCGGCAGGTCCCGCACAACGAACGCCCGGGGGCCGCGGTCGCTCTCCACCATCCATTGGGTCACGCCCCGCTGTTCCTGAACCTTCTCGAGGTGCCGAATCACCGAAACCAGGTAGGATTTTCGCAGTTCCTCCTCTGTCAACTGCCGTGACTCCACCTCGAGTTCCGTCGGGGAGCGAACCAGGGCAATGGTTTTCCCCTCGATGTCGCAAAAACCAACGTACTGCTCCGGAGCGGAGAGGGGGAAAGCCCGGCGCACCTTGAGCGTCAGCCGTCTTACATTTTAGCAGACTGGCCCCCACTTGCCACTTCGGCTTATGGTTTTGGTAATCAAAGGGTATCGGGGTAGGGGTCTGGACAGTTACAGTGCATTTCTATCCCGAAATAGCATTATTGTCCCCACTTGCAGGCGGCCACGAAGGCGTCTACGTCCACCAGGCGTTTGGTTTCCTCTCCCCAACAGGCGGCCAAAATGACCTGCATGGCCTTAATGCCTTCTCGTCCGTGGGTGAGTGGTTGACGGCCCTCCAGCACACAGTCGGCAAAGTGGGCAATCTGCCCCTGCATGTCCTTCACCCCACCAAAGGCGTCCAAATGTTCCTGAGAGCGGGGGTCGAAGGTGAACACTCGTTCCTGACCTTGAGCGTCCCACACATCCAGGGTGCGGGTGCCGTCGCCGTGATATTGCAGCCGCACACTTCCTTCTGTTCCGTAGGCATCGAACAGGAGCCGGGTCAACGGGTAGCGAACGGCCCAACTTTCCACATAGGCCGACACCGCTCCGTTGAGGTGGCGAAAGATGGCCACAGAGGTATCGTCACCTACGATGCACTCGCCGAAGGTGAAGTTGTTGCTCATGACCGCCGCATGGGTTATTCTACCGATGTTCCAGATTAACTGGTCTACGTAGTGGCACCCGTGGGACAGGAAGGCACCCATGGGGAACTTCTCCGGGTCGGTGCGCCAGGGGGCGACCGTGCCCAGGAACATGGAGGTCTGACAGTAGGCCTGGAAAATCCGTCCCAAACGACCGCTGGTGCAAATTTGGTGGAGTTTTTGAAACTCGGGCCGATAGCGCAGCACAAAAGCGACCATGAAGACCACGCCGGCCTCCTCTGTGGCCTGAATCATGGCCTCGGCCTCTTCCAGGGTAAGGGCCATGACCTTCTCGCACAGGACATGCTTGCCCCGGCGGGCGGCTTCAATGGTCATTTCCGCGTGCAAGTGAGGGGGAGTGCAGATGTCCACCGCGTCCACTTCATCCAACACCGCTCGGTAGTCCGTATGCCAGCGGCAGCCGACCGTTTCGGCTTTCTCCCGCGCTCGCGGTTCATCTATGTCTACACAGTAAACTACTTCGGCTCGGGGATAGGCCAACCAGCCGTTGAGGTGCGCCCGGCTGATGTTCCCACAGCCAATAACTGCTACCCGTAGTTTGTCCATGTTCCCATTCCTCCACTCCCCCCTTACCGCCGTCCGAACCGTTTGAGGTTCCCCCGCGCCAATTCGTTATCGGGGTCTAATTGTAGTACTCGTTCCCACTGCTGCACGGCTAAATCTCGATAACCCCGGAAATAGTAGGCTACCCCTAAGTTGTTAAGCGCTCCCAAGTGCTCCGGGTCAAGCCGCAGGACACTCTGGTAGGCGGCGATGGCGTCCCTATAACGGTGTTTGCCTGTGAGATACACTCCCCCCAGGCGGTAATAAGCATCCACGTAGTTGGGGTTTAACTGGACGGCCTGCAGCAGTTCCCGAAGGGCATCATCATACTGCCTCCGGTCGGCATAAGCCACCCCTAACAAATAATGGGCAAAGGCACTTTCAGGGTTGAGGGCTAAGGCCCGTCGGTACTCCTCCAAAGCCCGCTCATAGAGTATTTGCTGGTAGCGATAGGCTGCTAAGCCCAGCATTTCGTGGAGCAGAGCAAAATTGGGGTCGTAGGCCAGGGCCTGCTCCCAGATGCCCAAGGCTTCCTGCGGGTTCTCGGGGTCGTAAACGAGCAATCCCTGGCTGTAGAACTCAAAAGCCAGGGGGTTTTCCGTGGGCAGGAAGGCTCTAAATCGCTTCCGCTCTTGGTCCCCCAGCCGCAGGCCCAAATCCTGAACCAATTGCAGGCCCAAATCCGCCTGGATGGCAAAAAGGTCCCCCAATACCCCGCGGTGCTGGTGCTTTTCTCCTTTCTGTCCCGTGGCTGGTCGAACAAGTTGAGCCGTGAAACAATAGCCTTCCCGGTGGCGGGAAACTTCCCCAATGATGACATACTTGGTGTGAAGAAGGTGCGCAACGTCCTGCGCCGCCAGGAATGCCTCTTCCAAGTTAGTAAGCGGGCGGGAACGGAGCAGTTCCCGTATCCGCCGCCGCTCGGTTACCAGCAGTTGAGGCAAGGTAGCCAAGCGATGGGAAAGGGTTTCGGCGAAACCCACTCCCAACCAGCGCAAGTCCTCTTTGGCAGAGGCAAAATCGAGAACCGCAACCCTTTTGGGGGGAACCTCACCGGCCCTTGCCCCTGAGGGGAGTGCTCCCCAAAACAACATGACTAACAGCCAGGCACGCATGGTTAGTCCTCCTTCCTCCGATTCTTACCCCCACCGGCAGCGGACTAATCCTGCGCCTCCGGCTCAGCAGTTAACTCCTCCGCGCGCTGGGCAGCGGCGAGCACCGCATCTAACAGAGCGCCCCGCATTCCCCGCCGCTCCAACATTTGCAGGCCGACAATAGTAGTTCCGCCAGGAGAGGCCACCCGGTCTTTGAGTACGCCCGGATGCTCGCCCGTTTGCAGCACCATTTGAGCCGCTCCGAGCACCGTTTGGGCCGCCAACTGCAGCGCCGTAGTTCGGGGGAGACCGCAGCGCACCCCTCCATCGGCCAGGGCCTCGATTATGAGGTACACATAGGCCGGGCCGCTTCCGCTGAGGCCAGTTACCGCGTTCATCAGTTTCTCTTCCACCTCTACCACGCTGCCCACAGCACTCAGCAGGGCCCTTACCTGTTCCCCATGGTGGGGGGTGGCGTGGGTGCCTAAACAGTAGGCGCTGGCCCCGCAACCTACCAGGGCTGGGGTGTTAGGCATGACCCGCACCACGGGCAGGGGCACCTGGGCTGCAGATTCGAGGGTGGCCAGGGTCACCCCCGCGGCTATGGAGATAAGGAGTTGAGAAGGTTGCAGGATGTTCCGCAACTCATGCAGTACCGGTACGACTACCTGCGGCTTAACGGCCAAGACGATGAGGTTCGCCTGCCGCACGGCTTCTGCGTTGTCCTCCGTTACCGTTACGCCCAGTTCGGTCCGCACTGCCTCCCGGCGAGTTCCGTCTGGGTCCGCCGCCAGCAGTTGGGCAGGAGTCACTCGGCGAGATTGCAAGAGCCCCCGCATCAGGGCACTGCCCATGGCGCCGGCGCCCAGAAAGGCTATTCTCTGGCCCGTGAGCATAGGGTCAATTACTCCGCTGAGGAAGCCTCCGAGGTCGAACGGCGGTAGTGATAACGCCGAACTTCCCGGGAGAGGTCCTCCTCTGTGGCCACCTCAAAATGCCGCGGGGCAAAAGCAAATACCAGGGGGTTAACCCGGTAAGCGTGACCATCCAATCCGTAGGCAACGCCGGAAAGGAAGTCAATAATGGATTGGCGCACACTCTCCTCGGTGTGTTCCAAATCCACAATGACCAAGTACCCCGCTTTGAACAGGTCGGCCAACTGCTCCGTATCCTCATAGGAGCGCGGATAACGAATCTGCACTTCGGGACGCGGTTGCTCCGGATGCAATTCCACCACTCCCCTCTCCCGCCACCGCCGGCGCGGAGAGGGAACCGAACCTGACGCCGCTGATTGCTCCGGGGGAGAGGAGGGAGAACTCTCACCCAGAAGGTAAAGCCAAGTACGGGTAAGCAAACTTTTCGCCATACCCATCGCCTCCTAAGGTTGGTTATGGGTTGCAAAAATGCATTCAGCCATCGGCGGTCGGCCTTTGAACGCCTGAGGCGCGATGCGTAAAACCTGAAACGTAAATGGTGGTGACCTTTTACGCTAACTTCTACTCCTGGCGAGGGCCAAAGAGCACCGTTCCCAGACGGACAATGGTTGCCCCCTCCTCAATGGCCACCTCGAAATCCTGGCTCATACCCATAGACAAATGCCACATCCTGACCCGAGGCAGGGCCAATTTTTCAATTTCCTCCGCCAGTTGGCGCAATTGGCGGAAAAAAGGACGTACTTCCTCCGGGTCAGCGCAAGGGGGGGGCATGGTCATTAACCCTTCCACCCGCAGACCTTCGAGGGGAGCAATTTGCTCCACCAACTCCGCCGCAGCAGCCGGTTCCACTCCGAACTTGGTCTCTTCCCCGCCGGTTTTTACTTCGATGAGGATGGGAACCTCTCGTCCCTGGCGCTGGGCCCGCTTGCTGATTTCCCGGGCCAGACGCAGGCTGTCCACCGATTGAATCACCTCAAAAATCTCCAGGGCCGCTTTAACCTTGTTGCGCTGGAGATGGCCAATCATGTGCCAGCGCACCCGCGGACCTAAATGGACAAACTTTGCCCGCGCTTCCTGTACGTAATTCTCCCCCACCTCCTCCACTCCTGCCTCTATGACGGCGGCAATTTCCTCCACCGAACGAGTTTTGGTAGCCGCCAGCAACGTTACCTCGTCTGGTTCCCGCCCCACCCGCTGGGCGGCAACGGCGATGCGTTCGCGGGCCCGCCGCACGTTATCCCGCAGAAGTTTTACCGGTAACATGGCACCTGCACTTACCCCCAATCTTAGTCCCACCGGTGGATAAACTTATGTACATCGGGGGTTATTATAGCACAAAGGCAGAGGAAATGCAATACCACAGGGGAAATTTGGCGAAAATATAAGGAAGGAATTCCTCAACCCTTGCCGAAAGGACAACCAGCCTCACCCAGGAAGGAGGGCAAAATGGTGACCTTCAATCCCGAAAAGTACCGGGCCAAAATTGAGGAGTCCCGACGACGGCTGGAAATTGCCCGGCGGTTCGAGGAACCAGACCGCGTGCCCATTCTCATCAGCACGGCGGGGAGTTACTACACCCGGCTTTTTGGTTACAACATTCGCGACTACTACACGGATTTAGAGTTGCAGTTGGAAATCCAGGTGCAGGGCTTGCAGTGGGCCTACGAGGAACTGGGCGACGACCGGACGGGCTACGGCCTCCACGTGGATTTGGGGCCGGTGGCGGAGGGAATTTACTTTGACCTGCCCATTTCCTATCCCGACGATACTTCACCCTGGGTGCACCACGCCTTCTCCGGCCCTGAGGCCATTGAGAAGTTGGAAATACCCGACCCGGAAGACCACCCTGGCGTCCAGCGGGTTTATCGGCTCTACGAGGAGCAAAAAGCCCGTGTGGAGAAGATGGGCCTGAACCTACCGGTGAGTGGCGGCCTGCAAATCCACCCGCCCCTCTCGGCCGCCTGTGCGATTTTTCCGGTGGAGGAGATTTACACCTACCTGTGCACCGAGCCGGAACTGATTCACAAATTGTTCCGCAAACTCTACCTGGCCTTTTGCAAGTTGCAGGAGTTCCGGGACAAATATTTCGACCGGAAGAGCACTTCCATTGGACTGGCCGATGATAACTCGGCTTTCATTTCCGATGAGATGTACCGCAAGTTCGTGCTGCCCTACAATAAGGCCATCTACGAGCGCTACGGCAAGCAGGGCCGCCACCTGCATGCCGACGGGCCCAATGACCACCACTTCAAGACCTACGCTGAGGTGCTGAAATTGACCTCCATGGACATCGGAGGGTTCAGCGACGTGGCCAACGCCAAGCGGGATTTGGGCGGGAAAGTGTTCTTCTCCGGGGGTTTGAACTGCCGCGACCTGTACGGAACCTTCGCCGAGGCCAAGCCGGCCGTGGACCGAGCCATTCGCATCGGCGCCCCCGGCGGAGGATACGCACTGGCCATCGGTGGGGAAACTTACCCCGGCGTGCGCCCGGATACCCTCATTCAAGTCGTCACTTACGCCAAAGAGGTGGGGCGGTATCCCATTCAGTTGTAAGGGACGGAAGGTCACAACGGCTGAGGGCTTAATGCTTACCACAGGAGGAATGAGCATGACCTGTAAGGAACGGGTATATGCGGCCTTGGCTTTTGAGGAGACGGAGGTAATTCCGTACAACATCAGCATTGACCCGCCAGTAGCGGAGCGGTTGGACGAATACTACGGCGGGCGGGAGAACTGGCCCCGGTACGAAAACCACTTTGCTGGCATGGGCTGGAACATGCGGGCGGAGGACCTGGGCGGTGGCCTGTGGCGCGACCCTTTCGGAGTTGTCTGGCAGGACGGGAACATCTTCCACATTACGGAACCCCTCCTGCCCGAACCTCGGTTGAAGGGGGTGGAATTCCCCCCAGTGGTTCCCGAGGAAGAAGTGCCCCGCATTGAACAGTTCTGCCGCGACCATGCGGACAAGTTCACCGTGTACGGACTGGGAATGCTCTTTTTCGAGCGGGCTTGGGCCCTGCGGGGAATGGAAAACCTGCTGTTGGATTTCGTCCTGCACCCGGAGTTTGTGGAGGAACTGTTCGATCGCCTGATGCAACTGCATTTAGACGCCTTGGACAGGCTCCTTCCCCTCGAGGGGTTGGACTGCATCCTTTTTGGCGACGACTTCGGCCAGCAGCGGGGCCTCATCATGGGGCCGACCCATTGGCGGCATTTCCTCAAACCCCGACTGGCAAAAATGTACGGCAAGGTGCGCGACGCCGGCAAGGTAGTGGCCATCCACAGTTGCGGGGACAACACGCCCATCCTGGAGGACCTCATCGAAATTGGGGTGCAAATCTTCAACCCCTTCCAGCCGGAGGCTATGGACATCTTCGCTATGAAGCGGAAATATGGCCAGCGCATCGTCTTCAACGGCGGCATTGGCACCCAACGAACCCTGCCCTACGGCACGCCGGAGGAGGTGCGGGAGGAAATCCGCACCGCTGCCCGCTTCCTCAGTCGCGGGGGTGGGTACGTGATGGAAACGGCGAAACCTCTGCGCCCGGAAGTGCCCACGGAAAACGCCGTGGCCGCCCTGGAGACGATTTTGGAGGAGGCCCATCGGAAGGCAATTTAATCGAACCGGAGGTGGAAAATGGATTTCGCTCAATGGCAGCAATTGGCGATGGTGAGGGAGGACACGAAAATCGTCCTCTTGGTGATTGACGGTTTGGGTGGCGTACCCCATCCTGAACATAAGGGCAAAACTGAACTGGAGGCCGCGAACACTCCTCATTTGAACCAGTTGGTCCAAGAGGGAACCTGTGGGCTGCTGGACCCGGTGGCGCCAGGCATTACTCCGGGCAGCGGGCCCGGCCATCTGGCCCTGTTTGGCTACGACCCGGTACAATATTTCGTGGGCCGGGGCGTCCCGGAGGCCCTGGGAAGCGGCTTTGAACTGACGCCCAACGACCTGGCCATTCGGGGCAACTGGTGCGCGGTAAAGATGGACCCCGCAGAGGGCCGAGAGAAAATCACCCATCGGCGGGCCTATCGCCCCCCCACCGAGCAGTGTGCGCGGCTTTGTGCCCAACTGGACGGCCAGGAGTGGGAAGGGGTGAAAATCATTGTCAAGCCGGCCAAGGAACACCGATTCTTGCTCATTTTGCGCGGGACTGGCCTGTCCCCAGAGTTGACGGAGACCGACCCTCAAGAAACCGGCCTCCCGGTGCCGCCGGCCGAGGCTTTAGTGCCCCCGGCGGAGCGTACCGCTCGCTTGGTAAACCGTTTCGCGAAGTTGGCCCGCCAGCAGTTGGACTCGGAAGTGGTCATCCGACCCGACGAAGACCCCGACCCCGCCGAACACTATCACGTCCTCCTGCGCGGCTACAGCAAATACCCCACCTGGCCTACCCTGCCGGAAATCTACGGCCTCCGCTGCGCGGCCCTGGCTACCTATCCCATGTACCGAGGCCTGGCGCAATTGGTGGGCATGAGCGTCTTAGAGGTGCCCGAAGGGAAGGAACTCGAAGCCCAACTGCGGGAGCAACTCACCCTTCTTCAACGAATCTGGCCCAACTACGACTTCTTCTTCTTCCATGTGAAGGCCCCGGACAAGGCGGGGGAGGATGGTGATTTCCTCGCCAAAAAGGAAGCCATTGAGGCCGTAGATGTCCTGATACCGGAAATTAAGGCCCTTCAGCCCCAGGTGCTGTGCGTGACGGGCGACCACTCCACACCGTCCCTGTTGCAGAAACACAGTTGGCATCCGGTGCCGGTGGTGCTGTGGGGAAAATATGCCGGCGCGGATGCGGTAAGTGAGTTCTCCGAAAGAGCCTGTGCCCAGGGGGGATTGGGCCGCTTCCGAGCCGTGGAACTGATGCCCCAACTGCTGGCCTGTGCGGGACGGCTGGAAAAGTTCGGAGCGTAGGGAGAAGCCGGGAATGGCTGAAAACTTAGATGACCTCTTCCCCTGGGAGGAAGTGCCCCAGAGGAAGGCGTTTCTGCGGCGCTTCTGGGATTTATCCCAACCGGTGGAGCGACACGCGGAGGTATTCTGGCGCAGCGAGGCCAATCTCTCCTCCTGTGGGCCAGCGGAGGAACAGTTGGCCGAGAGTCTGAGGTGCATCCGCGACCACCGCGACGTGGGCGGGGATTTCATTCCCTTCCTGAACACCTATTTGGGCACGCCCATGCTGGCCAGTGCCTTTGGGTGCGAAGTGGTACGTTTGGGGACTGAGCAACCTTGGGCCCTTCCGCTAATCGCGGATTACGACCCGGAAGCAGTGCTGGCCCTGAAGCCGCCCTCGCCGGAGGCTGGCTTGTGTGGGAAAAACTTGGAAATTACGTCCTACCTCAACGAACGCACGGAGGGCCGCATTCCCGTCCGCGTGGGCGACCTGCAGGGGCCCTTGGGAGTGGCCGGACAGGTGTGGAAAGATGAGCACTTCTTCGCCGCTATGCTGTTAGACCCAGAAGCCGCCCATCACTTGCTCAATCTGACGACCAACTTGATTGTTGAATACGTGAAAGCCCATAGGACTCGGTGTCAGGAGCAGTTCACCATTCATTGTCCTCACTTGTGGATGCCACCGGAAATGGGGATAGGGCTTTCCGAAGATTACCTGCCGGTACTTTCTCCCCACCTGTACGCGGAGTTCGGCGTGCCCTACGTCAACCGCCTGGCGCAGGAGTTCGGGGGAGTGTACATCCATTGCTGTGGCAACTTTGAGCACAACTTTGAGAACTTGCTCCAGATTGAAAACCTCCGGGGAATACAGGTTTGTTTGCCGGAGGTTTCGTGGGAGAAATTGGAGGAAACTTTCGGCGGACGGACGGTGCTGGTGCCCCTGGGTTCGCACAACTGCGGCCAGGTATTTGGGGGCAACGATGGACTGTGCGCTTGGGTTTTGGCTCACACCCGCCCCGGTACGCGGCTCTTCCTGTGGCGGTAATTCCTTCCCTTAAGAGGGAACGGGGAACTTGTTTTCATCTTCCCAA
>DTZQ01000048.1 GCA_012961305.1 Armatimonadota bacterium
GGACGCATTCAAGCCCCAGAAGCGGTGGAGGCCTTGGTTAAAGCCCTCAGCGATGAAAATGCCGAGGTTTGCAAAGCCGCCGCCTTGGCCCTGGGGAGCATCGGTGACCAACGTGCTACCGCCCGCCTGCTTACCATGCTTCAAGGCGATAACGTTGAACTTGCCCGTTACGCGGCTACTGCCCTGGGAGAAATTGGCGACCGGGAAGCCATTCCCCAGTTGGTATCGGCCCTGACCTCCTCCAGCGCCGACTTACGTCAGGCTGCCCTGGAGGCTCTGGTGAAAATTGGGCGGGCGGCGGTGCCGGTACTTATCAGGTTGTTAAAACACGAAAACTATCTGGCCCGGCGGTGTGCGGCCGAAGCCCTGGGCCTCTTGGGAGACAAACGAGCTCTGGTCCCTCTGCAAAAAGCCCTACGCGACCCCCACCATCGGGTACGACGTTACGCGGCCCTGGCCCTGGGTCGCTTGGGGGAAGAACGAGCCGTGGAACCGCTCTTAGAACTGCTGCGGGAACCCCTCGGCGATGTGCGCTCCAGCGCCATTGCTGCCTTGCGCGCCCTGGGGGGCGAAAAAGCCCTGAAGGCCCTGGCTCGGGCCCTGCAGGACCGCCATTGGGTCGTCCGCATGGGCGCCGCGCAAGCCCTGGCCGAAATTGGTGACCCCCGCGCCGAATCAGCACTCCTCCAGGGCCTCCGCGATGCCGAATGGAGTGTGCGGATGAACTGCGCCGAAGCCCTGGGGCGGGTGGGAACGGAAGCGGCGGTAATTCCCCTGATAACTGTGTTGGCGGACGATAAAGGGGCTGTCCGTCGCGCAGCGGCCAAGGCCCTGGGCAAACTGGGCGACCAGCGGGCAGTAAAAGCCCTGAAAATTGCCTTGAATGATGTGGAGGAGGAAGTGCGTACGGCTGCGGCTGAGGCCCTGACTAAATTGGGAGGGACCTAATAACCCCTTGGGGTAAGGGCGAAAAAGCAAAAGACAGGGGGTTTTAACCTCCACTCCAGGGAGAAGATAGGTGCAACCTCCGAGCCGACGGAGTTCTCCGCCGGATAAGCACTGCCTCGAATGTAGGGATGGGGTGAAGTCAATGGCTAAAGTCCTGTTAATAGACGACGATGTGTTCATGCTCAACGCTTTGGAGATACTGGTCAAGGCCCTGGGCCATGAGGCTATCAAGGCCACCAATGGCGAGGAGGGACTGGTTAAAGCCATCCAGCACCGCCCCGACCTCATCGTGCTGGACCTGCTCCTGCCCAAGAAGGACGGCCTGACGGTCTGCGACGAACTGCGCCGGCTCAAGCGGACCGCTAATACTCCCATCATTGTCCTCAGTTCCCTGGATGGGGAATGGGACCGCCAGGACGCCCTGCGCCGGGGAGTTAACGATTACCTGACTAAGCCCGTTAACCGGCAGGCCTTCATGAACCGCCTCCGGATGTTCCTGAGGGAAACGGACTGAAAGGAGAATCGATTGCGGCTCAAACGTCTCGAACTGTACGGGTTTAAGACGTTCGCCGAGTACACAGAACTCCTTTTCCCCGAAGGCATCACCGCCATCGTCGGCCCCAACGGCAGCGGCAAGAGCAACTTAGCCGAAGCCATCTTGTGGGTCTTGGGGGAACGCAGCCTCCGTACCCTCCGCAGCAGTCAACCCCAGGACCTCATTTTCAACGGCAATTCCTCCCGAAAACCAGTGGGCCTGGCCGAAGTGTCCCTGACCATTGACAACTCTCAAGGCTGGTTGCCCGTCGAGTTCTCCGAAATTACCGTCACCCGTCGCCTGCACCGCTCCGGCGACAGCGAATACCTGCTCAACCGCCAACCCTGCCGCCTCAAAGACATCGTGAATTTGTTCTTAGATACGGGGATAGGTAAGCACATTTCCATCATTACCCAGACCGAGGTGGATGCCATCCTCAGCCTGCGCCCCGAAGACCGCCGCAGCCTGTTGGAGGAAGTCGCCGGCATCAAAAAATACCGCCTGCGCCGCGAGGAAGCCCTGCGCAAATTGGAGCAGACAGAACAAAACCTCCTGCGCCTGGGCGACCTCATGTACGGCCTCGAACTCCAATTGGAACCGTTGGCCGAACAAGTGGCCCGGGCGCAGGAGTACTTGCGCTTGGAAGCCCGGGCGCAGGAGTTGAAGTTGGGCCTGCTAATTAAGGACTGTACCCTGCTGGAACGGCGAAGGAAAAGAACCCTCGAGGAACTGGCTGACCTGGACCTCCGTCTGTCCGAGGCCCAGGCGGCCCTGGCCCAAGCCGAAGCCGCGGAACAGGAAACCCGTCGGGAACTGAGCAGTCAGGAGGAGGAACTGGCCGCCCGCCAGCAGGCTTTGGCCGAACTGCGGGCCGCCAGTGAGCGCACGGAGGGGGAAATTGCCCTCTTGCAGGAGCGAGGACAGACCCTCCGGGAGCGGGAGGAAGCTCTGGCGACCGCAGAGGCGCAGCAAATGAGGGCCATGAAGCGGCGGGAACGGGAACTACGTTCCCTCCGCCAGGAACAGAAACGCCTCCAGCAGGCCATCGCTGAGCGGGAGGACAACATTGCCGCCCGCCGGGCCCTGGCCCGGGATTTGTGGGAAACCCTGGAGGAGACCCAAGTCACCACCACCCAGCAGCGAGAGGAACTGCTGCGTTTAACCGCCGACCTGGCAGCTAAGGAACGCCAGTGGGAGGAACGTCACACCGCCCAGGGCAACGTGACTGCCCGCCGAGCAGCGCTGGCCCGGGAGCGGAAACGGCTACGGTTAGCCCAGCAGGCTGCCGCGGAAGCCGAGCAGAGACATCTCGCCGCCGTAGCCGAGGCCCAACAGGCCCTCCAGCAGGCCCAGGAAACCCTCCGCACCCTGCGACAGCAGGAAACCGCTGCGGAAACTGCCCAACAGCGGGTACGGACCCGTTTGGCGGCCCGACAAACTGCCCTTTCCGAAGGTGGTGCCCGCCTGCGGCTGTTGGAGGAAATGGCCCGCAGTTACGAAGGCTTCTACCGCGGCGTTAAAACCGTGCTGCGCGGCTGCGAGGCCGGCCGGCTGTCCGGACGCTACCAGGTGGTGGCTGACCTGCTGAGCGTACCCGCCGAGTACGAGGTGGCCTTAGAGGCCGCCCTGGGGGGAAGTCTGCAGGACATCGTCACCGATACCGGCGAGCAGGCCCAGGCAGCCATCGAATATTTGAAGGCCCAGCGGGGTGGACGGGCCACTTTCTTGCCCCTCGACCTGCTGACCCCTCCCAAGGTGCCAGCCGTGCTGCGGCGTCTGCGGGGGGAACCGGGGGTGGTGGGGTTGGGACTGGATTTGGTCACCGCTTCCCCGGACTGCGAGCCAGTACTGCGCTACCTGCTGGCCCGGGTGGTGGTGGTGGAAAACCTAAAGGTGGGACTGCAGGTGAGAAAGCGCGTGGGCCCGGCGGCCAAAATCGCGACCTTGGAGGGAGACCTCATCCTGCCCAGCGGTGCCCTGACCGGCGGCAGCCGAGAAACCAAAAGACCTGTCCTCTTGGGACGGCGGCGGGAAATAGCAGAACTGCGGGCTCAAATGGCCACCCTGCAGGACGAACTCCAGCAACTGACCGCCCAGGAACAGGCACTTGCCCGCCAGCGCGAGACTCTGCACACCGCCCTGCAGGAAGCAGAACAAACCCTCAACCAACGGCGGCAAACCCTGATGGAGCGAGAAAAGGTCTTGCTGCACGCCCGCCACGAACAGTCCCGCCTGCAGGCCGAGCAGGAACGCCTCCAAGAGGAGGAGGCGCAGTTGGACGCTGGGGCGAAGGAAGCAGCCGCGGCGCTGGCGGTGCTAAAGGAAGATTTGGCGGCTTTGCGGGCCGAGCGAGAGCGGCTGGAGCGGCAAGTGCAGGCCGCCGAGGAAAACTTGGCGGCTCAGCGCCAGCAGGCTCAGGATTTGGCCAGTGAAATCCACGCGGAGCAGGTGGAACTGGCCCGGTTGGAAACCTCCTTGGACACGGTGCAGGAACGAGTGCAGCGGCTGCAGCACGAAAAGGAGCGGGAGGCCCAAATCGCCGTCGAGCGGCAGGAGGAGCGGGAGAGTTTGCGCCAGCAACAGCGGAAAGTCCAGCGGGCCCTGCGTCGCCAGCAGGGGAAACTGGCGGCCCAGCGGGAACGGGAGGAGGAACTGGTGGAGGCCCTGGCGGCCCACCGAGCCCTGCGGGAGGACCTCCTCCAGCGGCTCAGTACCACCTTAGAAGCCGCCCGTGCCGCCCGCGAACAACTGCAGTCCCTCCAGCAGGAACGGCATCGAATAGAACTGCGCCGGGCCCAAATAGAGGCCGACCTCGCCCATTGGGAGCGGCAACTGGCGGAGGATTACGACGGTTTGACCCTAACAGAGGCCCGCCAGCGGGCCAGGGAGGTTCCCAACCGCCAGGCGGCGGTGGAGGAACTGGAGGCTCTGCGGGCCCAAATGGCCGCAATGGGCCCGGTGAACCTGGGGGCCATTGAAGAACAGCGCCGGCTTCAGGAACGTCTGGAGTTCCTGCGGGAACAGCAGCGCGATTTGGAACAGGCCCGGGCCAAACTGAAGCAGGTCATTGCCGAAATTGACGCTACCACCAAAAGTTCCTTCCTCACCACTTTCCGCGCCGTAGCCCGGGAGTTCAACGCCCTCTTCCGTCGCCTCTTCGGGGCCGACGGAGACACCGAACTGGTGCTGACCACCCCAGAGGACCTGCTCAACACGGGGGTTGAAGTCATCGTCCAACTGCCGGGCAAGCGGCGGCAAAACCTCCTGCTCCTCTCCGGGGGGGAACGGGCCCTCACCGCCATCGCCCTGCTGTTCGCCATGCTGCGGGTCAAACCCAGCCCCTTTTGTGTCCTGGACGAAATTGACGCCCCTCTGGACGACGCCAACATTGGCAAGTTCACCCAACTCCTGCGCGAGTTCGCCCAGCA
>DTZQ01000049.1 GCA_012961305.1 Armatimonadota bacterium
AAACGCTCGTGGAGAGGGAGTCAGACTTGCCACGGCAAGCATCGCTCGCTGAAGCGAGAATCTCCCCCGATTCATCGGGGAGAGTGTCAATCCTCAGTTGTCAACCCTGTCGGCATTGACGGCCCAGGCCGACGAACCCGTTCGGCTGCCCAAAGGTTGACTCACAGCCGGCGGAGGTGGAATCCGCCGTCCACATTGATAACTTCCCCGGTGGAGAAAGGTAGCAGGTCCTGGGCGATGGCAGCAACGGCCTTGCCGATGTCTTCCGGCTGTCCCCAGCGGCGGATGGGGGTAAGTCCCTCGACGATGAGAGCATCATATTTCTCCCGCACCGGCCCGGTCATGTCTGTGGCAATGATGCCAGGCCGGATTTCGTAAACCAGAATGCCGTACTCTGCCAAGCGGTCGGCGAAAAGTTTGGTCATCATGCTCAGGGCCGCTTTGGATACGCAGTACTCACCCCGAGTGGGACTGCTGGTGTAGGCACTGATGCTGCTGATGTTCACGATTTTGGGCCGGGAGATTTTCCCCCCGCGCAGCAGGTCAATCATCACTTTAGCCACGCGCTGGGTGAGGAAATAGGGTCCCTTGAGGTTGATGGCCCAAACGCGGTCGAAACTCTCTTCGGTGGCCTCCAGCAGGTCCAAGCGCTGGGCAGGGGCTACCCCCGCGTTGTTTACCAAGAGGTCAATCCGTCCGAACTCGGCGAGGGCAGCCTGAACGAGTTTCTCCCGGTCGTCCCGGTCGGCGATGTCGGCCTGCACGATGACTCCCCGCCCGCCAGCCCGTTCTACCAACCGCTGGGTTTCCACCGCCGCCTCCGCGTGGTGCACGTAGTTAAGCACCAAGTTCCAACTTAAACGGGCCAGTTCTACGGCAATTCCCCGCCCAATGCCCCGACTGGCGCCAGTGATTAGGGCTGTTGAAGTGTTCATGGCCGTACATCCTCGCAAGGGCATCATTGGAGGAAGTTCGCCTTTGGGCGATGGAATCCTTCCCGACCTTGGCTCGCTGCAGGAAAGGAACCGCTTGTCAATCCTTGGGAAAGGTGGTAAAATAGACAAAAATGAGAAAGGGGAGAAGGAGAAGGGCGTAATAAGCCATGAGGGAAGCAAGTCCACAGGTAGCGGCGGTGGTGCAGGCCATCGGAGAGGCCTGTGGGGCTGATTTGGCGAGTGTGGTGCAGTTTTCCCAACCGTTCTACTGGACGGGGGAGGGCATCGTGGCTGACGCCGAGCGCCTGTTGGCCGTGGTGAGCGAACGGGCAGACAATTTTGTGGAAGTGGTCACTACCGCTTATGCGGCTCACCGCCCCCCGCTCCCTACTTGGTGGTTCCAAAGGGGCCAGTGGTATCAGTTCACCACCACCACCGCCGCCTTCTATGCCAAACACCATTCCCGCGTGTTGTACGGCCAGGATTTGCGGAGCGATTGGCCCCTGCCTGCGGACTGGCGACGGGCGGTTCGTGCCACCCTGCGGTGGTTGCTGTTCAATGTGCGAGGTCGTCTGCTGCCTCAGGCCTTGCTGGCCGCTGATAGCCACCGCTGGGGAAGAGAACTGTGGCGGGCAACTCTGTACGTTCTCTCAGAGGCCCTTTTCCTGCTAAATGAGCCCAGCCTGACCGCAGACACAGTACTCATAGATTTCGCCGCCGAGTTCTACGGCCATCCGATAGCGACCTTGGTGCAGGAATTGGATTTGCTGCGCCAGGAATTGGAGGAGGAAGAAGCCCCCCCAGAGGCCTGGGGGGATTTTGTAGGGCAGGCCCATTGGGCGTTTGAGCAGGCAGCGCGCTGGCTCTGGCAGGAGGTACGGCCCTGAGCAAGTGGGGAAAGGGAACCATGGGCGAACGGCTGAGAGAGCAATGGAAGAGTTTGGCTCCAAACTTGGTGGGAGTCTTAATGCACTCCCCAGGGGAGACAGAAGAGATGGTGCTGGTGTGCTGGGCGCCGGAGGTGTTCACTGACCGGCAGCGGTTCTCGCAGGCCATGCGGGAATGGGCCCAAGCAGTGTCGGACACCGCGCCGACCTCCCAGGGATTCCATCCCCACATCTATTTGACCCTGGAGGAAGTGGATTTGTTGGCCGACCCCTTGGCGCCGACGCTGCGAGAGGAAAGCATCCTCCTTTGTGGACAGGACTGGCGGGAACACTTGGCACCGGGGGTGCCTGCCGAGGCCGAGGTCGAGTTCTACCGCCGCTGGCAGGAGATGATGGATTTAGGCTGTCGGCTGATGGTGGAGCCACCGTCAGTAACCCTGGCCGAGGCGAAGTCCTTCCTGCGCGGGGCCTTGTACCTGACGTTGTGCGCCCTGGCCGCGGTGGGCCAGCCGACGCCCCGCGGGGAAGCCCTAACCCGACTGGCCGAGATATTCCCCGAGGTGGAGGCAGAGTCGGTAGAGCGAACCCTGACCCTTTTGCAGGAGCCGGACCTGGGCGGAAAGCGGCAACTGCGCGCCGTGGCCCAAACCACGCTGCGGTTCCTCCATCGGTTGCAACGGGCCCTTCACCGCCGCCTCACGGCGCAAAGGCAGTGACATGGGCACCTACTATGCTACGGTGTGCGGCCTGGAGTTCGTGGCCGCCGCTGAAGTGCGGGAGCGGGGCAAGGTCTTTTTCACCTACACCGGGCCGGCGGCGGACGTGCTGCGGCTGCGGGCAGTCAATCACCTGTACTGGCAGGTGGGGGAGTGGAGGGGTCTGCCGGGGGACGAAAGGGAATTGACCTGGCTGACGGAGCAAGCCCAGGAGCGGAGGCTGATGGAAGAAGTGCTGGCAAAGCGAGGGGAACTGGCCCTGGAGGGCAAGCATCGGGTCAACACCGGCGGCCTGGAAGCCACCCTTTACCGCTTGGGCCGGGCTTAAGGGGTCTCCCCTCCGACAGGGTTTTTAGGCCGGATGAAACTTTCGGGTACGGAGCGACGGGAGGCGGGCCTGACTTGGCGGTCGCTTTTGGTCGGGCTGGCGATGGTAGCCCTGGTGATTGAACTCATTCACCAGGCCGAACTGGTGGTGGGCCAGCGTGGCCACAGCGCCATGGCCAACACCTCCATTCCCCTGGGCGCGTTCATGGGTCTGTTGGGCGTGCTGCTGCTCAATACAGCCATAAGCCGCCTCTGGCCCCGGCTGGCCCTGACCCGAGGGGAGATTATCGTCGTCTACGCCATGATGACCACCGGCACGGTCATTGCCTCCTCCGGGGGCATTCATTTCCTCGTGCCGGCCATCATGGCCCCCTACTACTTTGCCACCCCGGAGAACCATTTCGCCAAATTACACCCCTACATTCCCCGCTGGTTCGCCCCTCAGCGGGAGCAGGTCATCAACGATTTCTACCGGGGCCATGCGAAGGTGCCGCTGGGCGACTGGGTAGTGCCGCTGGTCATGTGGACGGCATTTTTGCTTGCTTTCCTGACCTGTACCCTGTGCCTGACCGCGCTGCTGCGGCGGCAATGGGTAGACCGGGAACGCCTCACTTTCCCCACCGTAGTGCTTCCGCTGGAAATGACCCGCTCCCCCCGTCCCGCTGAAGGGGCCGCCTCTCGCTCACGGGGAACGGAAGGGCGGCTGTGGCGCAATCCGGTGATGTGGGTGGGGTTCGCCCTGCCCTTCCTCATTGGCACCCTGAATACCCTGAACGCCAACTTCCCCGCTGTGCCCCGCATTCAGGTCCGGCCCACCAACATCAGTCGCTACATTGTCAACCGGCCCTGGAACGCCATGGGCTACGTGACCATTTCGTTCTACCCCTTCGTCCTCGGCATTGCTTTTCTGCTCTCTCTGGACGTGACCTTTAGTTGCTGGTTTTTCTACTGGCTGATGAACTTGGAGGCGGTATTGGGCGCGGCCTTCGGCCTACGGGACGTGTCGGCAGGGGGTATGCGGAACTTCCCCTTTGTGGCCCATCAGGGCGCGGGGGCCTTTTTGGGGCTGGTGGCCTTCAGCCTGTGGGCAGGACGGCGGTATTGGAGGGAGGTCTGGCAGACGGCCTTCACCTGCCGACGGATGCTGGATGACGAAGGGGAACCGCTGCCCTACCGCTGGGCCCTGTTGGGGCTGGTAGCCAGTTTCGGGGGAATGATTTTTTACTGCTCCCAGGCGGGCATGCACGCCTGGCTGGCGGCCTTAGTCTTGGGGCTGTCGCTGGCCTACATGGTGGCGGCCACTCGGGTGCGCGCGGAGACGGGCAATGCCTGGCTGTTCGGCCCCCTGGTGGACCCGCACACCCTCATTACTACGGGCTTTGGGCCGGGCGGCATTGCCCCGCGCGATTTGACCATTATGGCCTACCTGCGGCCCCTGTCCACCTTTGACCTGCGCTGCCTGAGCATGCCCCATCAGTTGGACGCCTATAAGATGGCCGATGAAGTACACCTGCGACCACGCCGCATGGCAGCGGCGATTTTCCTGAGCGTGGCCTTTGCCATTCCCACCGCGTTGTTGCTGGGGCTGCTGATTTGGTACGACCTGGGCGCGGTGGGCAAGGCCGAACCCTGGCGGACCATTCAGGGCCGGCGGCCTTTTGAGGAGGTAGTGTCCTTTCTGTACAATCCGATGCGGGTAGAGCGCACGGGCCTGTGGTTCACCGCGGGCGGATTTGCCTTTACCCTGCTGCTGGTGGGCTTGCGAGCGGCCTTCATTCGCTTCCCCTTCCATCCAGTCGGCTACGCCCTGGCGGGCACCAACACCATGCGCACGACTTGGTTGCCCTTTTTCATCTCCTGGCTGGTCAAATCGCTTCTCCTGCGCTATGGGGGCATTCACCTTTACCGCCGGGCCCTGCCCTTCTTTCTGGGCCTGATTTTGGGCGACTTCTGCAATGGTGGCTTGTACACCATAATTTCGTGCTTCAGTGAGACCATGAAAGTGTATCCGATAAATTGGTGAGGGAGGAGGAATGCGGGGTCGGAGGGAGAATAATGCCTGTGGCCTATTGCCACCACCCCACCACCGCGATACACGAGGCAGGCATCCTGCATCAAGCGATATGCAATGGGCCATAGGCAGTTTTTCTCCGCGACTTCAGCGCCTCTGCGGTAAAGTTAAGGCCAAGGGCCATGAAGGCGAGGTTTCCCTACGGCTGGTTAATGGGCCTTTGGGCCGGTGGACTGATTTCCGGCTGCCTTTCCCCGCCTCGACCGGGGGACGGGCGGGTACACATTTCCTACTGGGAGAAATGGACAGGATTTGAGGGAGAGGCCATGCGGGCCGTGGTGGAGGAGTTCAACTGGCGGCAGGACCGGATTTTCGTGGATTTGCTGACCATCAGCCGGGTAGACCAGAAAATGCTGCTGGCCACGGCCGGGGGAGTGCCGCCGGATGTAGCCGGACTGTGGTCCTTCAACGTCAACGTCTACGCGGACAAAAACGCCATCTTGCCTCTGGATGAATACTGCCGCCGGGCGGGCATTGGGCCGGAAGATTACATCCCGGCCTACTGGGATTTGGGGGTGTACAAGGGACATGTATGGGCCCTGCCTACGACACCTGCTTCCATTGCCCTTCATTGGAACAAGGACCTGTTCCGCAAGGCGGGCCTGGACCCGGAACGCCCCCCGCGTACCATTGAGGAGTTGGACGAATATGCGGCCAAACTGACCAAGTACGACGAAAAGGGCAACCTGGTGCAGATAGGCTTCATGCCTTCGGAGCCGGGCTGGTGGAACTGGGCCTGGGGCTATTTCTTCGGGGGGAAGTTGTACGATGAGGAGACCCAGCGCATCACTTGCGCCTCGCCGGAGAACATTCGGGCCTTCGAGTGGGTGCAGTCCTACGCGAAGAAATACGGGGTGAGTGCGTTGCAAACCTTTCAGAGCGGTTTTGGCAACTTCTCCTCGCCCCAGAACGCCTTCCTGGCAGGCAAAGTGGCCATGGAACTTCAAGGGGTGTGGATGCACAACTTCATTGACAAGTACGCTCCCCATCTGGACTGGGGTGCGGCCCCGTTTCCCCATCCGGCCGATAGGCCCGATTTGTACGGCGTGACCAATGTGGAGGAGGACATTTTAGTCATCCCCCGTGGCGCCAAACATCCCGACGAAGCCTTTGAGTTCATCAAGTTCGTCAACTCGCAGGAGGGGATGGAACTGCTCTGTATGGGCCAGCGCAAGCATACCCCATTGAGCCGGGTGAGTCGGGAGTTTCTGGAGAGCCATCCGAACCCCTACATCGAGGTTTTCATCTCCCTGGCCAAAAGCCCCAATGCCTTCAGCACCCCGAAAATTGGCATTTGGACGGAGTATCGGGACGAGTTAGCGGCGGCCTTCGATGACATTTGGCTGCTGCGCAAGACGCCGGAGGAGGCCCTGCGGCAGGTGCAGGAGCGGATGCAGAGGAAACTGGAGCGGGAACTGCGGCGCCAGCGCCGTTGGCGGAGGGAAATAGCCTGGCTTAGAGAACTTTGCCCGCTGTCGGTTCCTATGCTACCTTAAAAGGGAGCGGCCCGGGGGGATGAAGGTGAGACCTCGTTTATGGACGTCCTTTCGACCCCATGATGAATATGGGGAGCAAATGAAGGAAGGAGATTTGCTGGAGCGGAAACAGAGGCCTTATGGTGGGAAAAATGCTAACTCCTCATGAACGGCGGAGTTTGCGCAACGGATTGTTTTTCGTGGCCCCCTGGTTCATCGGCCTGGGTGTGTTTCTGCTTTATCCCATCGGCGCGTCGTTCTACTACAGCCTGTGTGAGTACTCCGTGCTCCAGCCGGCGGAGTTTATCGGGTGGGGCAACTACCTGGACCTGTTCACCGACGAGGTCTTCTGGAAGGCCCTCTACAACACGCTCTATTATGCGGCCCTCGCCCTGCCGCTGGGACTGGCCGTGTCCCTGGGCTTGGCCATGCTGCTGAACACTGGGGTGCGGGGCATGACCGTGTACCGCACCATTTTCTTCCTGCCTTCCCTGGTGCCTATGGTTGCGCTGGCCGTGCTGTGGCTGTGGATTTTCAACGGGCAATATGGGGTGCTCAACTATGTGCTCTCCTGGTTCGGCCTGCAGGGCCCCGGCTGGCTGAGTGACCCAGCCTGGGCTAAACCGGCCCTGGTGCTCATCAGCCTGTGGGGGGTAGGACACGCGGTAGTTATCTACCTGGCCGGCCTGCAGGACGTACCCCAGCACCTTTACGAAGCAGCCGAACTGGACGGGGCGACTTGGTGGCATAAAGTGCGCCACGTCACCCTGCCCCTGATTTCGCCGATAATCCTGTTCAACTTGATTATGGCTATCATCGGCACCTTCCAGTACTTCACCGTGCCCTATGTGATGTCTCCCCAGGGCCAACCGGCCCGTTCGACCTACTTCTTTGCCATGTACCTGTACGACAATGCTTTTCTATACCTGCGCATGGGTTACGCCTGTGCCCTGGCCTGGATTTTGTTCCTCCTCATTTTGGCCCTGACGTTGGTGGCCCTGCGCCTTTCAACCCGCTTTGTGCATTACGAGGGAGGATGAGATGGAAGCCAAATCGCCGGCGGCCAAATTGGTCATTCACCTCTTTCTTTTGGCGGGTTCGGTGGTTTTCCTGTTCCCGCTGCTGTGGATGATTTCCACCTCCCTCAAGCCCATTGAGGAAACAATGAAAATCCCGCCGCAGTGGATTCCCTCCACCTTCCAATGGCGCAATTATCTGGATGCGGTGCTCTACCGCAGCGACCAGTTGGGCTACATTCCCTTTTGGCAGTACACCAAGAACACCGTTTACATCGCGGTCTTGAGCGTAGCGGGCACGGTGCTGGCCAACGCTTTCATTGCCTACGGCTTTGCCCGCATCACCTGGCGAGGACGGGATGTGCTGTTCGGCGTTACCTTGGCCACGATGATGGTGCCTTTCCCCGTTACCATGGTAGCGGTGTTCAGCATTTTCCGCCATCTGGGTTGGGTGGGCACTTTCAAGCCCCTGTGGGTGCCCGCCTGGTTTGGCAGTGCGTTCAACATCTTCCTGCTGCGCCAGTTTTTCCTGACCATTCCCCGGGAACTCTCTGACGCTGCCCGCGTGGACGGCTGCTCCGAGTTCGACATCTTCTGGCGCATCATCCTGCCGCTGTCCAAACCAGCCCTGGCGGTCGTGGCCCTGTTTCATTTCCTCTACGTGTGGAACGACTTCCTGGGGCCGCTAATTTACCTCACCCACCCCGAAACCTTCACCCTTTCGCTGGGCCTGCAATTCTACCAGAGCCAGCACGGAGGTACGGAGTGGAACATGCTCATGGCCGCCTCTACCCTCATTGTGCTGCCCATTATTGTGCTGTTCTTCTTCACTCAGCGGACGTTCATCCAGGGGATTGCCCTGACGGGGATGAAGGGATAACTATCCACATTGGGCGCGGTGGCGTAAGTAGTGGTCCACGAGCACCAGCGCGGCCATGGCTTCCACAATGGGCACCGCGCGGGGCAGGACACAGGGGTCGTGTCGCCCCCTAATGGTTAATTTGACCTCCCGCCCGTGAAGGTCCACCGTGTCCTGTTCCTGGGGAATAGTGGCCGGGGGCTTGAAGGCCACGCGGAAGACGATGTTTTCGCCGTTGGAAATCCCGCCCTGCACGCCGCCGGAACGGTTGGTGCGTGTGCGCACGCGTCCTCCCTCTGAGTAAAAGGGGTCATTGTGCTCCCAGCCGGTCATGGTCGCGCACTCGAAGCCGGAACCGATTTCAAAGCCTTTCGCCGCCGGCAGGGAGAGCA
>DTZQ01000050.1 GCA_012961305.1 Armatimonadota bacterium
CAAACTCGGGGCTACTACTACCAAACCAACGGAAGTTGGTTGAGTCGGTTTCAACCGACTGGGTAACCGTAGCCCAGGGTTTCAATCTTGGGTAGGTCTTTAGCGGTGAGTGAAGCAATGTGGATTAGCCCTGTTTGGGAAACTCGGCTCCCACCCACTCCCGCAGCAACTGCGTTCCCAAGACGTTCAACAGGGCCGCCTCCTGGGCCCGACGGGTCAAAGTCGGGGGCTGTCGTTCCACTTCCAATCGCAGGGCATGTACAGCGACCGGGTCAAAGCATCCCCCATTGGCTAAAGCCCGAGGGGAGAGGGCCTCAGTGACAAATTCCGGGGCTTCTGGCCCGAAGAACCACTCCGCCAGGGGAGCAAATAAAGGTTGTTTGGGTCGGTGCACCACGGTAGGGGGAAGGAGGGGAGCGGCCGCCTGGCGGAGGAGCCACTTCTCCGTTAAGTCGTGCAACAAATAGTGGGGGGGTAAAGAAGCGCAGAACTCCACCAATTCATGGTCTAAAAAGGGCACCCGGGCCTCAACTCCCTGAGCCATGCTCATCCGGTCTCCACACAGCAACACCAACCGAGGTAGGCGTAACAGGAACTCCAAAAGTAGTGACTGGTGTAAGGGATGCCGTCCTGCCAGCCGCTCTCGTTGGGCGGCAAAGAAAATCCCTGCTTCCTCCTCCGCTTCGACTACCCACTCCGGCGGAAACAACTCCTGAGCCAGGACAGCCCCTCTTTTCCACTCAGCATATCGGGCCGGCCAACAACCGTATCTTTCCCCTATGACCCTCCGTTCCCGCCCCGAGGGCAGCAGTAAGTCGAAACGCTGCCGCAGCATTTTGCGCAAGGGCAGCAAGGGAAACCAACTCAGCCTTCGTCTGAGGGCATCCTGGCGAAAACAACCGTAGCCCGCCAGCGCTTCATCTGCCCCCTCGCCAGTCAATACTACTTTCACCCCGGCCTCCCGGGCGGCCGCCGCCAAACGCAGTTGTACCAAGGGAACGGTGAGGGGCAAAGGCTGTTCCGCGTGGCGCAGGGCCTGGGGCAGCAGAGCCGCCGTGTCCGCCCTACAGGCTACCTCGTGGAAGGGGATTCGCAAATGCTCTGCCACCGCTTGCGCGTACAGGGATTCGTCGTACTCCGCTTCCTCGAAGGTCAGGGAAAAAACCTGGGGAGCGTCTCTGGCTTTTGGGGAAGGGGCTGCTTGTTTTACCAGAGCGGTCAGGAGGCTGGAATCGATGCCCCCACTGAGGTAGGTTCCCACAGGCACATCCGCCTGCAAATGTTGTTTAACTACCTCTACCAATCGTTCCCTTAGTTCTACGGCTGCCTCCTGCGCAGGCAAAGAGATGTACTCCCCCCGGGGGGGAAACTCCAAGGCCCAATAGGTTCGTTCCCGCAAATGCCCTTCTTCCACCAACAACCAGTGTCCCGGTCGCATTTCCCGTACTCCCCGCCACACTGTACGGGGCGGAACCGGAAAACCGTACACAAAGCATTGGACCAATCCCCGATGGTCTAAATCCGGCTCCACCAAGCCGGAGGCAAAAAGGGCTTTGATTTCCGAAGCGAAAATAAGGTATTCATCCGTCTCCATCAAATAGAGGGGTTTAATCCCTAACCGGTCCCGTGCCAGCAGTAACCGTTGTGTTCGCCCATCCCAAAGGGCAAAAGCGAACATACCTCGCAGACGAGTCACGAACCGAGGGCCTTCTTCCTCATAGAGGTGGAGGAGAACTTCGGTATCGCTGGCCCCGCGAAATTGATGCCCGTGAGCCACCAATTTTGCCTGTAAATCCCGGTAGTTATATACTTCCCCGTTGTAGGCTATCCAAAGGGTTTGGTCTTCATTGGCCAAAGGCTGATGTCCCCCGGCCGGGTCAATAATACTCAACCGTCGGACGGCCAAACCTAAACGGTCGGATACAAACACTCCTATATCGTCGGGGCCCCGATGGGCCAAGGTTTCCGCCATGGCCCGGAGTTGCTCCTCCTGCGGCGGCCTTCCACCCGCGCGCGAGAGGATACCGGCTATCCCACACATGTAACTGCTGATTCGCCCCCCGGTCAGAGAATCCTTCCTCAATAAAACGTAAAACCTGAAACATAAAGGAGGGAGAGGATTTACTCCGGGGCCGTCGGAGGTGGAGGAGGAACTGGATGGTCGGATGGGGGGAGAGAGGCCACAATTTGGCGCAGTTGCTCATCGGGCAAAGTACGACCTACTAAGGCCAGCACCACATCGCCTACCATCCACACATAAAGGCCCTCTCGGAGGCGGTGAGGCCTGCGGGGCGGATGGGGCCGGTGAGGATTGGGCCAACGCGGCTTTAGACCTTTAATCTGACATTCAGAGAGGGTGAACATATTGGCCCCATCGGTATAGGCCAAAGTCACGCGGCGGGAAA
>DTZQ01000051.1 GCA_012961305.1 Armatimonadota bacterium
GGCATAAGTCCCTCACCCGTGGATTGACACGGGCTCATTCTGGTCAAAGTCACTTTGACACAGTTTGAGGAACCAGGCTCCAGAGCATCACCCACAAAAAATCCCCCGCAGGGGAGGTGACCTGCGGGGGATTCCCTTTTCTGGGGGCGTATGCGAGGTGCAGGCGGGTCAGAAGGGCAAGCGATAGTCAACGTTGATGCGATACCGCTCAAAGTCCGGCGTATCACGCTGTCCATCGGGATTGGCATACCAGCCGGAGATGACCAATTGGTGGTCGGCATCGAAAGTGCGGGTATACTCGAAGGAGTAACGGGCAATACCCTGGCGAGCGTTCAAGTTTTGCTCGAAGAAATGCTCCCGGGCATACTGGACGTTCAGGTTTTCCCGGCGCGAGGGACGGAACTGCAACCTACCACTGGCGGTGATGTAGTCTTTGCCCTTGAAGCGTCCTCCCGGTGCCTTCTGGACTTCGAGGTACTCGAACTGGAGACCCAACCGTTGACCCAACCAGGTCTTGGGAGCGGTGAAAGTGTATTTCATCTGCGCGGTGGGGATAATCCGCCTTTTCTTGTCCAGCGGGTTGCGGAGGTAACTGGCCCTCAACTCTCCACCCTGACCGAACTGCTGCACTACGCTCCAGCCTTTTGTGGCCAGCCCTTTGGTTTCGCCCTCATCGCGGTCGGTGTAATGGCCGGACACGGTGAGGCCCCGCCAGAGAGGGAGGTTGACTTCCACTTGTCGGGTCATCCGCAGCGAACCCTCAGCCGGCGACTGCTCCGCGTAACTTAACCGCAGCAGAGGCGGTGCACCTTTAGGGCCGTTTACCGTTAGGCCGAAGGTTCGCGTTCCCACCACCTTCCTTCCATCCTGCTCTCGCCGAGTTAAAGCGGCCGTAAACACAGCCCGCGGGCTCAGGGGTTGAGCCAATTGGAGGCCCACCTCGGTATGTCGGGCCCCCTCCTCAATGGACATAGTTTCGCGCCACAGCCGCAGGTTAGTCCGGCCCGGCTTCCAAGTCAGGGCCAGGCGCGTGCCCCGAGCATCGGCCAACTGCTGCTTCCAGCGTCTACCCGCTTGGGGATAGTTCCAGTGGTGAACCCGCCGATGGGTAGCACTCAAGGTCAGGTTGTCCGCCAGTTTCCGCTGGAACTCCACCGCCCAGCGTTCCCGGGTGGGCTGTTCGGACTCCTTCACTTCCTCAAAGGTAGCGGTCAGGCCCAGACGGGTGTCCAGGGTGTAACTCGAAGCCACCCGCCGACCTTTGGCCCGGTCGTCTTCCACCCGGCTCAGGCTCAACTTGGCCCCGCCGCGCAGTTGGGTCACCAGGCGGGTTTTCCATTGCGATTCTTCCACCGCCTCCTCCTCGTTCCGCCGCCGGGTAACGTCGGTGCGGGTCAGGGACAGTTGCGTTCGGCCCATACGATGGGTCAGGCTCAACACCTGCCGGTCGAGCCGGCTTACCCCTTGGGCACTGCGGCCGGTGCGGAAGGCATCGGTACTGTCCACCTGGGCCAGCCGTTCCAGCTGGAAAGTCGTGCGGGCGGAAAGAGCGTATTTCAACCCCTGCTTAATGTACTCCTGCCAGGTGCCCTTACCCTCTTCCCCGCTGCGGTTTTGGTAGCGCTGGCCTTCGATGCGGGTGAGAGAGAGATGGCGGGTAGGCTGCAGCGCGTACTGGGTGATTTCCTCCCGCACTCCTGCCCGCCGCTCTTTGGCCCAGTTTTCGTATCCCGTCTGTTTGAAAGCCGAGAAGTTGTGGTCAGCGGCCTTAACGGTACGGGTCAGGCTGAACCGCCCCGCCAGCGACAGTTGCCAGCGCTCATCCTGCAGGCGCGCCCCTTGAGCATCAGCAAGGCTGCGCCGCCAGGCGGTCAGGGACAAATGTCGGCCCGGCTTGAACTCCAGGGTTTCGTAACGGTCACTAAAGCCGGGCAAAGCAGAGGGAGTGACCGTCCAGGGCTTGGCTGCGGTGCCCAACTTGCGCTGGGCCAGACCGAACTCTCCCTTGCCCGGCAGGGCCTTGTCCAGCGCCCGGTTAGGCTTGAACTTGGGGTCTATGCGCACCGTATCCGCCCGATAAGTGAGGGCTCCTAAGGTCAGCGCCCGGGTCTCTCGGACCATTCCCCGGTCAGTACGAGTATCGGTCAGACCTCGCTCTTGCCAGACCACCTGGGTCCGGTCCGTCAGGGCCAGGCGGACCCCCCAGTCGTGGTCGCGGAAACCCCGGCGCCGGGCGTCCAACTTGAACTCCCGGGCGGCGGCAAAACGCTCTCCCATATTGGCCAGACGAGCATGGAAGGAGAGACCTCGCTTGCTTTCGCGGGTCAGGCTCAGGCTCCAGGCCTCGTCGCTCAGCAAGTCAGTGGGGGAGGGACGAGGTTCAACCTTCTGGTCTTTACTCTGGAGGGCCCGGCTGCGCGTCTGGGTCAAAGCCCATTGGCGGTCGGGCATGACCATTCGCTCCAACCGCCGCTGGAAGGGGTCTACTTCTCGCTCTTGCCCCTCACTGCGGGCCAGGCTGAAGTGAAAAGTGAGGTTCCGGCCGAGAATGAACCCCTGCTTGCCAGTACCGATTTGGTAAGCCCTCATGTCCGGGCCCAAAGTGCCATCTTTGGCCACCGCTCCTGGTCGCATGGCGTAGCGCACCTGCAGCCGTTCGGCCCAACCCCGGGCGCTCGGTTCTCCGCCCACGGCCACTCCCTCCGTGCCCACGGCCGCGAAGTTCACTTCGTCCTGCGTCGCTCCCGCAATGCCCGGGGGATTGGGCACTACTCCTGCAATACCTACAATGCCCGGCCTCCTCCCGGCGGGAGGGGCCTCAGTCCAGCGGTAGTTCACCACTATCAGGGCTGTAGGGGCTACGGGGTCGGTGAAATGGAGGGTGCGATTGAGGTAGTCCACCACGTAGTGGACCCCTCGCCGCAGGCGGACGCCGTTGACGAAGACCTCCTCGCTTCGGGGCAGCACGCGCATGCGGCGCTGCCGAGCCAACTGCACGTCGGCTGCGGTGGCCGAAGCCAATTGCAGAATGCGCCCGTTGCGCACCTGGTCCCCCCGGAACCGGTCAGTACGGACCAGTCCCCGCAGCCGGGCTTCCTGGGCGGCGCTGGTGATAATGCCCTGGGTGAGCCCCGGCGTGATACCCTGAGGACGGGGCCCACCCCAAACGGCACTGGCGACCGTTAGCACTGCTAACGCTGCCCACCTTCCTGTCCCCTGGCCTAATTGTTTATTTTGCCGCTGCATCGGTTTCTTTAGTAGCGCCAATTAAAACTTAAGTTCCACTAAGGGCACTCCCGGCAGTTCCTCCTCCTTCACCGGTGGGCCTTCCTTCACATCGCGGGTCAGGGCTTCCAGGGCTTCGGTCAACCTTTCTCCAATTCCCATAGGCTCTACTTCTACCGGCGCTACTTTCACCCGCTCCGCTGGGTGGATACTCTCGGGCGGAGGTACTACCTCACCCCCCACGGGCTCCACCGTACCTACACTTTCCTGTACTGCATGAGTCGGGCTGGGCGGTTCGGTAGGCTCGGCTATGGAGGCCACCACCATCCCGCTGAACAGCCGCTCCAAACCCTCTGCCAGCGAGGGGGTGAAGGTCTCTTCAGTTTCCCCCTCAGTTTCCCGTGGCCTCATAATAGGTCCGGCGTCTGCTAACAAAACGGGTTCCTCTGACGGCTCGGACGCTAAAGCCATCGCCGGCACTTCCTCTGGGGCAGCCGGAGCCTTCTCCGAGGGGCCAGGAGAAGAGGGAGGAGTGGCGCTCGCCAACCTGACAGGCTTGGGTGGGGCCGGAGCCTCGACCTTCTGGGGTGTCCCCGTTTCCCTCGGCCCTGCCGGTACAGCAGGTGTTACGGGAGTAGTTACTACGGGTTCCTCCTCCACCCTCGTCGGCTGCACTTCAGCCGCTGGGGGTGTGGCAACCGGCGTCGGTTCGGCCGGCGGGGCCTCGGCTATTAGCCGGGGAGCAACAGCCATGGACTCCGGGGGCGGGACAACCGAGGGGCGGTAAAACCATCCCCAACCCAAAGCCAGCACTACCACCACAGCCGCCGCCAAGGCGGGCGCCCAGGCGGGAGTGGGTTGAGGCCAGGAAACCCGCAAGCGGGCCCACAGGATAGTAGGCTGCTCCAGGCCCAGATGGGCGTAAATGCGCGCCCGCAGGTCGGCCGGGGGAGCCACCAGCGGCACCCGGCGGGTCAACTGTACCGTTTGCTTCAAAGCGGCAAAAGCACGGCGACAATCGGTACAGACAGCCAAATGTCGTCGCACCAATCGCTTCTGGGCGCGGGTCAGCACTCCGTCTAAGTGCTCGCTCAGCAGGGGTAAAACCGTTTCACAGGTCAAAACTGGAACCCGCTCTGGAGCCACGGCTACTAAAATGCCTTCCCGCACCCGAGGCGGAGGGGCTACTTCCGGGACCGCCGCCAGCCAGGCCCGCATCCGCTGAACCTCTTCTGCCTCGGCCCGGCACTCCCCACACTGCTGCAGGTGAGCCCCCACCTCAGCCGCCTGGGCATTCGCTAATTCCTGAGCATAGTATTCAAACAATAAACTTTTTACCTGTTCGCACTTCATTTCCGGCTACCCTCTTGCAGGAAGCATGTTTGGTGAAGGATGTTCCCTCAAATCAGTATGACAAAGTACAACCCCAAAAGTTTCCGTTGCCGGAAAAAATTCCGCAAAAGTTGAACTCTGGGAGCAGACGCCAGAAGTTAAACTTGCATTTTTCGCCCGGATAGGGTATAATTTAGGTAGGGTCAAGCCCCTATCCCGTTTGGGAGTGCGTCTTGGTGGGTATAGTGGGAAAGGAACCCATGAGGCGATTGCTGTTCACTTTCATAGTTATCGGCTGCTTAGCTGCGAGCCCTTCGGCCACGGCCCAGGGATATTTTGGTGGTTCGGGGTACTTTTCCGGCGGCGGTTATTGGGGGGGAGGATACGGTGGCGGTTCTGGAGGTTGGGGAGGCTATGGTGGCTGGGGTGGCTACGGAGGTTGGGGTGGGCCACGGGGAATGCCCCGGAAGGACCGGCTGACCGTCTCCGGCAGCGGTTATTTGACCTTCCGGGAATATACCGTCACCGGTCGGGAACAAACTTTCCGCCGGGACACCTACGGCCAGAACGACCGCTTCCAAAACCGAGCCGACTTGCTCATCAGCGGCCCGGTGTGGAAAAACCTGTACGTGCACGCCCAGGTGTATCGCGACAGTTACGGCATCACTCCTGTCCGGCCGGTCTTCAGGTTCATGTGGCTGGGGCACGATGCCCAGGTGACGGTGGGAGACATCTCCCCCAACTTGGGGCAGGGGAACGAGTTTGTGATTTTCAGCGGTCGCTCTCTCCGGGGGGTGCAAATTGAAGGGCAGTTGGGCCGGCAGGGACGGTTTCTGACCTTTGGCTCCCTTATCGCCAGTCGGGTACAGACGGAAAGTTTCCCCGGCGACGGCACCGCCGGGCCCTATCAGTTGAAGTACAAACCCATCGTGCAGGGCAGCGAAGTGGTGTACGTGGATGGAGTGCGACAGCGGTTTGGCCTGGACGGCGACTACACGATGGATTACATTAATGGCTGGCTGACTTTCAACGGCACCCGCATCATTGCCCCTACTCAGACCATTGAAATCAGTTACGAAACTTACGGCACCGGGGAGACCAAAGACCAACTCTTCGGCATCCGTTTGGATTCCTCCCTCACCCCGCGCCTCACCCTGGGGTTGACTTACCTGGGGCAGCGGGCAGGGACCCGTTTACCCCCCGGAACAGTGCAACAGGAGCAGCGAGGGGTGGACGTAATTGTTTCCCCGACCAATTCACAAGGGCCGTTTTACGTGCGCACCCCTGGCCCCATGGTGCCCGAATCAGAAACGGTTACCGTCAACGGCCAGGCCCAAGTTCGCAACGTACACTACTTCATCAACTACGAAACGGCTGCCCTTAACTTCGTTCAGCCCATTCCCGAGGGCACGGAAATCGTAGTTCGTTTCAAGTACCTGGAGGAGTTCGACCGGGCTTCGGGCGACCGGGGCATTTTGGGACTGGATGGCAGTTTGACCCTGGGTCGGGGACTGACCATAAACGCCCAGTACGCCATCAGCGACGGAGCCATCAACACCCGCGGAGGTTACGGCTTCGGGGGATTAGGTGGTTATGGCGGCTACTACGGCGGCTATGGGAGTTACGGCAGTTACGGCGGCTATGGCAGTTACAGCGGTTCCAGTGGTTGGGGAGGGTACAGCACCTATGGGGGCAGTTATCCGGGTCTTTTCCGCCAGGCTTCGCTTCCCCCGCGTACTGGTCGCGGAGAGGCCCTACGCCTGCGGGCCACGGGACAGTGGAAGGCTTTTAACTTCAGTGCGGAGTACAAAAACATTGGCGACAACTTCACCCCCGTGGACAGCACCGGCTTCTTCTACAACGAACGGGGCTTCAACTTCAACCTGGCCTACAGTCCTTCGCCGAAACTGAACGTGTACTACCGCTATGACCGCTACGAGCGGCCCGAAAGCAGCGGGCTCCCTGCGGAAACTGCCGGCCGTCTCATTGCCACCCAGAGCAGCGGGGGCCTGACTTGGCGGTTCGGCTCGGCCTCGCAGTTGACCCTTTCCCACAATACCTACGGCAATTTGGGCACGTTGCGCGAGACCTCCCTGTCCCGCGATTCCCTAAGCATCTCCCATCGCTTTGGCAGTTTCAACTTCCTGGGTTCCTTCGACCGCTCGGTGAACTTCAGCGCGACCTATCAGACGGGCGAGCAAACCACCCCCGGCGGCTTCTCCTCCCTGTACGGCGAGGGACGCAGCGAAACCCGCTCCGGCCGCCTGGCCCTCTCCTACGATGCCTCCAACGGGCGGTTCGGACTGCGGGCCGATTATGCCTTCAGCGAGGCCCTCAGCAGCCGGGCCTGCACCCGGTCGGAAAGTGCCAACTTCGGGGTCAATTTCGTGCCCACCGAAATGGTCTCCCTCAACATCAGCCATCGCCTGAGTAAAAGCCGCAGTACCGCCAACCCAGACCTCATCGTCACCGGCCTTGAGGGAACCCCGAGCAGTACTCCAGAAGCGACGGCCGGAACACCGCCGGAAACCTCTCCCAACCGCCAGTACTTCGGCGGGTTCAGCAACAATCCCTTCGGCGGCTATGGAGGCTACGGCGGTTACAGTGGGTTCAGCAGTTTCGGAACCTACGGCTACGGCTCCAACACCAACAGCGTCAGTACGGCGGTGGCTTTGAACTTTACCCCTCCCGGTCCCTGGAGTTTCAGCCTCAGTTACGACAAACAGTACTATGAGGGCCGCTTTGCCGGGGCTGGCAACCAGACGGAGGGGCTGTCTTTCCAGTTCGGCTGCCAGTTGGCGCAGAATTTGAACTTCGGGGGCAGTTACAGCCTCCAAGGACTGCGCTACTTAGACCAAAATGAAGTCACCCATACCAACATTTTCAACCTCAACCTGAGTTTCCAACCCTCGTCGCAGGTGCGCCTCAACTTGGATTTCCAAGACATGCGCACGGACAGCAAAGAGGGCAATCGTCCTCTGCCGCTCAGCACCGGGCTGGGCGCGGGAACGGGATTGAACCCGCTGCCGGGCAGCGGCCTGGGCACAGGGGTCAATCCCAACCTCACTTACAGCAGCACTCCCAACCTGGGAACCACGGGGGGCAGCACCACCTACGGGGGCTACGCTACAGGCTATGGCAGCAGTTACGGGTATGGCAGTTACTACGGTGGAGGCTACTACGGAGGCTATTACGGGGGAGGAATGGGCAGTTTGAGCAACCGGTTCCTCTCCTACGGCATTGGCCTGGAATACCGCCTGCCGGGCCGAAGGGGGCACACCTTTTTCGTCCGCTTCCGCTCTGACACCAGCGAAGGGGGGTTCCAGAGTTTCAACCGCAACCTCCTCTCCCTGGGCCTGAACTTTCAACTGACAGACATCATCGGCCTGCGCATCTCTTTCGACCGGCGCGGATACGTTGACCCTCGAGACCACGACAACAACTACACCTCCAACATGTTCAACGCCGAACTGGGCGTGCGGTTCTGAACCATTTTGGAAGCAGGGGCTTTAGCCCCGCCCGTGGGACGTGGCCTATGGCTTATCGCCTGAGGAACCTATTGGGGGGCTACTTGGGGCAAGTTCTCAGCGTAGAAGGGTGCACTGGCCCCCCTTAAGCCTCCTCAGGGGTAATTTCGCGCCCAAGTGCGAAAATCCAGTTGACTAAATCCCCAGGAAAAGGTATAATGTCGGTGGAGGAGAGGACGATGAGCACCATTCCCTTGGAAGAATTTCCGCTGGAAATCACGGTAGAGCAGGCGGTCCAGGAAGCCTACGCGGAGGATTTGGACTGGGTGGAGGAACGCCTGCGCAACCGGCTTTCAGTGCTGATAGAGTGCGACAAGGCCCTGACCATGTACCTCTACATGGCCCTGCGCGAGCGGCTCAAGGTGCCCGATGAGCAGGGCCGGACGATGACCTGTCGGCTCATCAAGGGACAGGTAAGCCGCGCCGGGGGACGTCCCCGGCGGGTGGCGGAGCCGGTGCCAGAGCGCCGGGAGGCGGTGGCGGAAGGGGTAGGGGGACAGGGCGAGCGGTTTTCTGAACCGGCGGTCGGGGCCCCAGCCGGCAGGCTACAAATGACCCAGCGGGACAACACTTACTTAGGGGCCGTGTTGACCAACCTGCGGGAGGCCATTTTGGAGGCCATCGGGCGGGATGACATCGTCCTCGTGGTGCCCCATCTGGACCTTTTGACCACCTGGACGCGCAGCGGCCTGGGACAGGAAGCGCGGGAAAGCATCGCCTGGATGTACGAAAATCCCGACGTGACCCTCCTGGGCTTCAAAGACCCCAGTTTGGAAATGCCCCGGCCCATCGAGGATGTGTTCACCGTCAAGCGGCAAATCATCGGCATTGCCCGAGACAAAATCCGCCAACTCCTGCTGCGCCGCGAAGCCCGCAAGTTCTGCGACCGGGAATTGAACCCCTTCCTGTTCTACAAGTACGTCTCCGGGCTGAACGCGGTGAAGTTCCGCCGCCTGATGCAGCAGTTAGACTCCGCTCCCGACTACGACCCGGCCCACCCAGAGACCGTCCAGCGGCTCTACAAACAACTGCGGGAGATGACCATCATCTCCAACTTCGAGATACCCCAAGTGGACTTGCACCGGGACATTGGCGGCTACCACCAGGTCAAGCAGTTGCTGGAGGAGGACATCCTCTCCCTCCTGCGGCGACGGGACGAGTTGACCGACGAGGCCGCCATTCGACAAATTGAGGAAATCGTTCCCAAAGGACTGATTTTCCACGGCCCTTCCGGCACCGGCAAGACCTTCTTCGCCAAGGCCTTGGCCACCGCTCTGGATGCGACCATCATCATCGTCAGCGGACCGGAGTTGAAGGAGCGGTGGGTGGGAGCCAGTGAGGAAAACCTGCGGCGGGTGTTCACCCAGGCCCGTAAAAGCGCGCCCTCCATCATCGTCTTCGACGAATTGGATGCCATCGCCCCCCGCCGGGGAATGTACTACGGCTCCGGCGTGGAGCACTCCATGGTCAACCAGTTGCTCACCGAAATGGACGGCTTCCGCCGGGAGGAGTTGGTCTTCGTAGTGGGCACCACTAACTTCATGGAGGCCCTGGACCCCGCGCTGCTGCGGCCTGGCCGCTTTGAAATGCAAATCGAAATCCCCTATCCCGATGAGGACGACCGACGTGAAATCATTCGGATTTACCGCCGCAAGTTCAATCTGGACCTGAGCGACGAGATGGTGGAATATTTGGTGGAAAAGACGGCCGGGTTCGCCGATTTGGAACAGCAAACCCGCTTCACCGGCGACCACCTCTACGCCGTCTGCCGGGCCCTCAAGCGGCAGGAACTGCGCCGGGGACGGCATCCCATCACCAAGCGGGACCTTGACGAAGCCCTCACCCGCAAAGTTACGGCCAAGATGACCGTAACCGAGGAGGAGGAACTGGTGCTGGCCTACCACGAGGCCGGCCACGCAGTCTGTGCCCACTTGCTTCCCCACGCGGAGCCGGTGAAGAAGGTTTCCATCATGGCCGGGGAGGGCGGGGTGCCCGCCCTGGGCTACATGATGCAGGAAATGCGGCGGAACCAGTACATCGTGACCAAAGCCGAACTGGAGGACCTCATCTGCGTTGCCCTGGGGGGACGCCTTGCGGAAGAGTTGATTTTCGAGGACATCTCCGCCGGCGCCCAGAACGACCTGCAACAGGTGACGGAAATAGCCCATGCTATGGTGGAGGAGTTGGGCATGGGCGAACGCCTGGGCCAGATAGCCGTCCGCCAAGCGGGGGAACGGCGGGACATCAGTGGCTGGGTGGCCTCCATGATTGACGAGGATGTGAAAGACCTGATTGACCGACAATATCGGCGCGGACGAGAAATCATTCGCCAACACCGCCCGCTGCTGGAACATCTGGCCAAATTGCTGCTGGAGAGAAAGGTCCTGGAGGACGAGGACCTGGAGGCCGCGTTAACCAAGGCCCCTTAGGGGCCGTTTTGCCCTTGAGGGAACAACCATGGCCGAGATTACCATTCGTCTCATTGGCAACATTCGCACGGGTAAGAAGGACATCATCATCGAATACGATTCCGCTGCCGACCTGACCACTCTGGAGCACGAACGGCGGCACCGGGAGATTGTGGAGCAACTCATCGGCAGAGGCCTGCTCACCCGCGAGGAACTGGGCGAAGTGCGCGTCGAACGGATAGAGGAGGGAACTGACTACACCCTTCCGGAAGAGGAACCCCCGGAGGTCGAAAGCGAGGCCGTAGCCGCGAGGGAGTGAGTATGGCTTATGGCCTATGGCTGATTGCTGACCGCTAACGGATAGTGCCGTGAATAGTTACATCTCCGAAAACTTCCCCTCCTTCGCCCAGGTGCGGGAGCGAGTAGAGGGAGCCTGCCGGCGTATCAATGCCCTCGTGCGGACCCTCAACCGCTTCTACGTGGGCAAGGAGGAAGTCATCGAACTGATGGCCCTGTGCACCGTGGCCCAGGAACCGCTACTTCTGGTGGGGCCGCCGGGCACCGCTAAGTCCGATTTGGTGGTCAAGTTCTGCGAGGCTCTGGGCTTAGCGGAGGAGGACTATTTCGAGTACATGCTCACCAAATTCACCGAGCCCAGCGAAATCTTAGGCCCCATTGACATCGCCGAACTGAAGGAAGGTCACTACCTCCGCCGAGTACAGGGCAAACTGCCCACCGCTAAAATCGTCTTCCTGGACGAAATCTTCAAGTCCAACAGCGCCATCCTCAACACCCTGCTGACCATACTCAACGAGCGCAAGTTCTACCAGGATGGCCGTCCAGTACCAGTGGAAATGGTCATGCTCTTCGCCGCCACCAACACCGTCCCGGAGTTCTCCGAAATGGATGCCCTGAAGGACCGTTTTGTCTTCAAGGTCGAATGTGCCGAAGTGCGTGCCCGCTACTTCGAGGAACTGGTGGACAAAGGGGTAATGCACGAAATGTACTGCAGTTTCCGCCAGCGCCCCTGGACTACCGACTGTACCCTCGAGGACTTCCTCACCGTCAAAACCTACTTAGACTACCTCATTTCCGGCCACAGCACCGGCGAGGGCAGCGAGACCGCCCTCTCCCGCGACCGGGCTCGCTATTTCCCGCCCCCGGTGTTCGACCTCTTCCGCCGGATGCTCACCGCTTTGGAGGAGGAGGAACTGATTGTCCTCAGCGACCGGAAGGTCATCAAACTCTACCGCCTGCTGCGCACCCGCGCCTTCCTGCTGCACGGCGGCGAGGTTCGGCCAGAGGACCTGCGGCTGTTAAAACACATAGGCGAACGGGAGGAACACTTTGGCCTGCTGCGAGAGCGAGTGGAGCGGATGTTACAGGTGGGTTAAAAAGGGGGTAACTACTCAGCCAGTTCAACATGATTGACCGGAATGAAAATACCGGTTAAAATTATGGTGGTGAATTGAGACGGGGGACGGGAGACGGGAGAC
>DTZQ01000052.1 GCA_012961305.1 Armatimonadota bacterium
GTCTTGGAATGAGCGCCACGCTTGGGGCGCCTTGGCTTCCCCCTGCTCTCGGGTCGCCTCCGCCAGCACATCCGGCGTCGCTGTGGCTGGCTCGGGGCTCCGCAACGGGGTCACTCCCTCCCTGCGTGGGGGCGAAAGCGGCCACGATGCGCACCGGCACCCGAAGCGGTTTGCCAGCACCTCCGCATCCAGCCAACGCCAATCCCAACGCCACCAACATCAGCACGTTTCTCCCTCGCATGACCATTTCCTCCTTAACGCTCATTTTTTCATCTAATTGCTCCCGCCGCACCCGGCAGTTTGCTGTCTGTTCTCTCCAGCAGGCCGGAGACCAGAGGTCTATTCGGAACACGGGAGGCAAAAGGCGGACGCTGATAACCTTTGCTTCGATGCCGCCGGAAGTTAATCGAAACCGGGCCTGAGTGAGGAACGCGCGGATGGAGGTGGGCAGAACCGGCAGGGAGACCTTATTGGAGTTGATGCTCTCTTCTCCCCACCAAGGCGCTGAGGGCGCAGATTTTTCGGGCTTTCTCGGCCTCCTCTGGGTCTCTGCGGTGAAACGGCAACGCAGTTGGGTATCTCAACCCCTTAAAGGGAGACCACCCCCGGACTGGACGGTTCCGAAAAAATGGGCTATAATATGAAGCAACCCAGGTACTGGCTCGGTATCCCGGAGCCTGTTTCCGGTAAAGTCTGATGCAGGATGCGGGGCAGAGGGCGAAGGAAGGTTGAAACGCTTGAACGTTCAAACGTTGGAACGTTCTACCCTTCCAACCTCATTCCCTATGCCCTAAGCAATGCCAGCATCCAGCATCTAAGTGAGGGAGGGACTGATGAATGCATTTCTGGCGAGGGGTGAAATAATCTTCGTTGCGGGGCTCTTGCATTTGAGTTGGTGGAGTGGTTGGGCTGGGGCAGCGGAGCCGGGGGAACCTTTTCACCTGCTCAGCACTCAGTTTCTACGTGATGTGGCTCCGCCGGACGCGTCTGGGGGCCTGGTGTTTGTTTACCTGCGCAGCGGTTCCACTCCCCTGACCAGCGAATCGCTGCGCCTCAACGGGGAACCGCTGCCCGCCTGGCATGAGCGTCGGGTGTTGGCCTGGTGGCGGCTGCGCCCGGAACCTCTGCCACCCAACGCCAGTGGCGAGTTGGCCCTGCGGTTTCAGCGTCTGCCCGCCGACGCCAACCTGCAGTTGGAATGGGCGGGAAAGACCTTCACGGTGGCGCTGTCGCCCTCGCCCCTCCAAATTGTGACGGTGGCTAATGAGGCTGACCTGAGGGGATTGACAGTTCTGGTGAGGCGCGGCGAGGGCGCCTCCGACCGACTGACTGAAGTGCGGATAGACGGGGAAGGTGTGGAAACCGGGTGCCGTTTTACCATTCCCGTTTTCTTCCACGACCTGGCTGCTCTGAGCATCCGACTGCCCGCGCCCTGGGAGCCGGGGTCGTACCACGTTTTGGAGGTGGTCGGGGGGCGGGGCGAGCGGGCAGCGACCCAGGTGCGGGCCTGGGCGCCGGGGTTCGAAGTGGGCACCTTTGGCACCTGGAAGTTCGCTGACTACCAGGCTCACGGGTTGGACACTTACCAGAGTTTCGGCTGGCTGCCGCCGGAGGTTCTGGACCGGGCCCAAGCAGAGGGGCTCCGGGTGACCATGCCCTTCTTCCGCGCCCGTCGGGCCTATTTCTACGATGGACTGCCCCTGGAGGAGGTGGAGGAACGTTTCCGGCGGACTGGCGGCCATCCGGCCCTGCTGGCCCACTACTTGGAGGACGAGCCGGACGTCTTCGACTGGTTCTATCCGGCCACTTTCCGGCAGGAACTCACCTTTCGTTTCCCCCAGGAAGTGACCTTGCACCGCGCCGTTTTCGAGGGGTTAGACGCCCGGGGTTTGCGCTGCACCTTAGAGGTCCTGGGGGAGGAGCAATGGAAACCAGTTGCTGAGCACGATGCCTGGGAGACCCTGCCGGACCGCAAGAACCCGCAGCCGCTGAGTTTGGAGTTCGACCCGGTGGGCACGACCGCCCTGCGGCTGGTCATCGAGCGGTGTCGGGTCATCCCGGTGGTAGCCGAAGCGCATTTCTACGCCCCTGAGGGAAGGGATTGGGCTTCCCAGGCGCAGGCGGAGGCCACCACCCGCATGGACCGCTGGTACGGACGTCGGGACCGCGGCCCGGAAAAGATGGTGGATGGCGACCCCAAGACCTCTTGGCGGGCCGGCCACTCTTACCGCGATTGGGTGGGGAATATGGCCCTGGAGATGGTGCAGCGGGAGATTTTGGGGAAGCGGCTCGCCCCCCGCGTTGCTTCCATGTTGCTGGTGGACAACACTTATCGGCCGGGGAACTTTTTCACCTACGGACACATCGCCGACGTGTTCGACCATGACATCTACCTGCGCCCTGCACCAGGGCAGGCAATGGACTGGGAGGAAGTGGCGCGACGCACGGAACTGGTACGGCGAGCCTGCGAGCCGAAGCCGCTATGGATTACCCTCTGGTTGGGTTGGGGTGCCAACTACTGCCGGGCCCTCACTGCGGCCGAGGAGCGCATCATGGCTTTCTACGCCTTGGGCGCAGGAGCCAAAGGCATCAACTATTTCCTCCACTCCGGCGGAATTTACAGCATCGTCACCGGCATGGTGAAAACGGGCCGCAAGGCCGAAGGCGAGGCCCTTTGGGAAGGGGTGGGTCAACTCAACCGGCAGTTGCGCTGGGCCGGGCCTTGGTTGGTGCGGGCCTATCCGGTGGCGGCGGAGGTGGAAGCAACGGAAGGATTGTGGGTGCGCACCCTGCTGTCGGGGCCGGAGGGATTGGTGGTCATCTTGGTCAATCAGCAGGCGCGGGGGACAGGCGAGGGATATCAGCCGGCTCCGCTTCGGAACGTACGCCTGCGGGTGGAACAGTTGCCCTGGCTTGAGGAAGTCAGGGTCCGACGGGTCACGCCCGGGGGGTTTGAGACCCTGCCCGTGCGCACCGAAGGCCACCGCTGGGAAGTGCGCCTACCAGAGGTGGAGGAAGGGGAGATACTCATCTTCTCTGGAGCGCTCGGCGCTCAACCCCCACCTTAAGGCAGGGACATATTGAGCCGCTCCTTGAGGTAACCCCGCATCTTGGCCACCACCTCTGGATGTTCCTCCCCTACGTTGACCCTCTCCCCAGGGTCGTTCTCCAAATCGTAGAGGCAGGGGCCCTTGCCGCGATTTTGTCCCTTGGTGTGCTGGAAGTAATGCCATCGGGAATCGCGCACCGCCGCGAAGTTCCTGAACTGGATGAACACCCGTTCGTGAAGGGAATCCGCCTCCCCGGTGGCCAGTTTCCAGAAATTGTCCCCCTCCATTTGGGGATGTTCCTCAACCCCGAGCAGGGCCAGGAAAGTGGGCGCGAAATCCACCGCGCTCACCAGCGCCTCCACTCGTTTACCAGCGAACGAGGGGTCGGGATGCCGCACAATCAGGGGAAGCCGAGCCACGCAGGAGTTAAGCAACCCCGGGGTCTTCTGGACGCATCCTTCTTCCCCCAGATGGGTGCCGTGGTCGGAACTGAAGACGACGACGGTGTCATTTAGCAGGCCCAGTTCGCGCACCTTCTCCAGGAAACGTCCCACCCACAGGTCAACGAAACTGACCTCGGCGGCGTAGAGCCCCCTTATCGCTGGCAGGTCTTCCGGGCGGATGTCCTGATGGCGCACGCCGTAGCCGAACAGGAACCGTTCACAGGGGTAACGGTCGTAATACATCTTTTGGAAGCGTTCCGGGGCGTCCCACGGCTCATGGGGGTCAAAGGTATCAATCCACAGCAGAAAAGGTTGGTTGCGGATGTTCCTCTCCAGCCACTGCATCGCTGCCCGGAAGGTTTGGGCGCAGAAGTAATCCTCTTCGCCCTCTCTATCCTGAGTGTTCATCATGTATTGCCGCATCTGCTGGTCGTACTTCTCGTTCCAGAGGTGTTCCGGCATGTGTTTCTTGGGGTCGAACTTCTCCCGGGGGCCGGATTGCCAGGCGTCGAACTCCTGGCCTCGAATCCACTGCCAAGAAGCGAAGCCCCGATGGAAGTTCATCTTGGGCTTGAAGTAGTGATAAGTGTCGGCGATGAAAGCCGTGGTGAAGCCGTGCTTTCCGAGTATTTCGGCCAAAGTAGCGTTCCCGTCCCGCAGGGGCGTCCACCCGCCGTGTACCTCCATGGGGATGATGCTCTTGCCGGTGAAAAACACCCGCCTTGCGGGAATGGTGGGGAGACCGTCAGCGTAACAGTTCAGGAATACCACTCCTTCGGCGGCCAACTGGTCCAAGTAAGGCGTTTTAATCCCCTGGTTGCCATAACAGCCCAAGTGGTCAGCGCGGAACGTATCCGCGATGATGACAATTAAATTCTTAGCCTGCATGGGCTTCCTCCTTTCAGGGGTTGAGGTTACCTCTGCCATAGTTTGGCTGGCAAGGTTCAAAACGGCCCCAGTGCCTGGGGTTCCTAAAGAGACCAGGCGTAGGAAATCCCGTCGAGTTAGCCTCATAGTGCGCTTCCTTTCTATGTTTTCAGTTTTCAGTGAGGACTGCCAAGCCCCCTGGGCAGCCTCGGCCGCAAGCCGCTCTGCTTCCTCCGCCGGGAGGTCAGCAAACTGCCCTTGGAACGCGAGCCTCCGCTTGAAGAACTCCTCCCGCTGGTGTTGCTATGCTGAACTCAGGCCACTTTTATCATTGTAATTCGAGAGGGCACCTCTGTCAAGCGGCAAAAAGTTCTTGACAAACTCCCCTGAGTACGCTATACTATAAGGTGGGAAAAGGAGTGGGGGAGGGACATGAGTTAGATATGGGAAAGGCAGTTGAGGTCGAGGCAGTCGTTGATACTGGGGCCACGATGTTGGTGTTACCCCAAAACTTGGTTGATGAACTGGGGTTGAAGAAAATACGGGAAGCAACGGTTAGATATGTAAACAATCAGACGCAGCAA
>DTZQ01000053.1 GCA_012961305.1 Armatimonadota bacterium
CAACGGCCGGCTGAATAGTTACCGTGTTTAGAAAACCAGGGGGAAAAAGAAACGGGTTTCAATTGCCCATCAGTGGGGAACATTATTATTGGACGCTCGATGCTGGACACTGGTTGTTGGTATTGCACATTATGAGGATGGTAAAGAGGTGACGCTCTTTATCGAGCACAAGGAGCAAATATGAGGACCAAGATTTGGTTAATATGTCGTCGGGCCATAAAGGAGCGGCTATTGGTATCGCGGTGGAGCCTGCGGATGGCGGCTCACATTTTCGTGGGGGCGGCTGCGTTGACGCTCACCGTGGCCTTATTTGCCTATTTACTGGCTCCCAGTTACACCCGCGCTGCTCTGCGGGCGGTCATGGAAATATACCAAGCGCGAGCCAACTGGGCTTTTCGCTATTTGGCGGAACTGCCGGCGATAATCCTCAACAACGGTGCAGCCGCCTTTACTGCCTCCGGCCTGGGAGTAGTAGGGGCCCTAACCATTGCGGCCTTACACCGCCGGACAGGGGAAGGCAGTTTTTCTTCCCGGAATTTTGACCCCTTCTCGGCTTTCGTCGTCCAGGGTGTTATTGCGGCGGCGCGACTGGTGCTGCCGAAGTTGACCGACCTGCATAATTTCGCAATTCGCACGGCAGTAGCAGTTGCAGCCTTACCACCTCTTCTATCTTTAGTTTGCAACGGGGGATTGTTGGGAATTTGGTTGGGTTCAGCCTTTGCCGAGGAGCAATTGGAGGGCATGGGAAAAGCGATAGTTTCCATTGCTCCTCATGCAGTCTTCGAACTGCCCGCAGTATGCTTAGCCGCAGCCGTGGGGCTACAGATAGCAGCATGGTTAATGGAACAACCGGCTGAGGAACCCCATGCTTTCATTCAGCGGGCGCGCCAATGCTTGCGTTCCCCTCTTCTGCATCGGACATGGGGGGGACTGTTTCTTCTTATTCTCATTGGGGCAGTACTGGAAACTCGAATATCCTGGGGCCTCCAGGAACAACTGTTTGCCGCCGTGCCGTAAAACCATCCCTAAGCGTTCAGCCATCAGCAGAATTTGGAAGGACAAACGCCGAACTTATCCAGCCATGTGGGGGCCAGCAAACAGTTTGTAACCCACGCCGGGAACAGTGATAATATAATGCGGGTTGCTGGGGTCCTCCTCGATTTTAAGGCGCAAACGCCGAATGTGTACATCTAAAGTACGCGAATCCAAATAAGTGCTTTCCCCCCATACTCGTTCCAGCAGGGTGTCTCGCTCTATAACTCGGCCGGCGTTTGCGGCCAGCACATACAGTAAATCAAACTCCTTGGGCGTCAAGTTCACCGCTCGACCTTTCACCGTAACCTCATGGGCGGCTTCATCAATAACAATATCCCCTACTTTCAGAGGACCGCGAACCGCTTTCTCCCCTTCGTAAACCTGCACCCGGCGCAGATGGGCCCGCACCCGGGCTAAAAGTTCCCGGGCACTAAAAGGCTTAGTTACATAATCATCGGCCCCCATTTCCAAACCCAGCACCTTGTCCACCTCGTCGCTTTTAGCCGTCAACATAATCACTGGTGTAAACACCTTGGTGCGCAACTGCTGGCAAACCTGCAGTCCGTTTAGGCCCGGCAAAATAATGTCCAAGAGTATCAAATCCGGCTTTTCGACTTCTACCAGATGTAAGGCCTCCGCGCCGTCGGCAGTAGCCACCACCTCATATCCCTCGGTAGTAAGGAGGGCTTGCAAGGACCGAACAACCGCCGGGTCATCCTCTACAATGAGAATTTTCGCTGCCATCGGTATTTTCCTCCCTTGTTGTAATAACCTGCCTGCACGTATGGCTCAGTTAAGTTGAAGTGACCTCCGACTAACCTTAAGGATAACACAAATTTCACCAGAAGTCAAGGCTAAAGTAGCAGTGCCGGTAAATCTCTGTTTGCTCTTGGCAAAACGGCCAATTTCTGCTATAATTACAAATGGGCACACCGATTTTCCGAGAACTAATTTCACCCTGCAGGTATAGAGATATGGCAAAAAGAAAAAGAACCAAACGTCGTTTCATCGGCTCACTGTGGGGCACCATCTTAGGAGGAACTTTCTTCCTCCTCTCGTTGATTGGCGGAGTAGCGGCTGGGATTTATGCCACCGTTATGCAGACGGTGCCCAATGCGACCTATCTGCACAAATATCAACCGGAGCAAACGACAAAAATTTTCTCCTCTGACGGGCAACTGCTGGCTAGCCTGTATGAGGAAAACCGGGAGGTTGTGCCCATAGAGGAGATACCCCAGGACCTTATCAATGCTACCATTGCTATCGAAGATGACCGCTTCTTTGAGCACTGCGGCATTAGTCCCCGGGCCATTTTCCGCGCTTTGCGGGCCAACTTGCTGGCTCGCCGCCCCGTACAAGGGGGGAGCACCATAACCCAGCAATTGGCCCGCGATGTGTACCTCTCCCGCCAGAAGACCCTGATGCGCAAATTGCAGGAGGCCCTTTTGGCCCTCCGCATTGAGCGGCTCTACTCCAAGGAGGAAATCCTGGGCCTGTACCTCAATCAAATCTGCTACGGCCATGGGGCTTACGGGGTGGCAGCGGCGGCGCAAGTTTACTTTGGCAAGAAGGTACAGGACCTAAATTTGGCTGAATGCGCTCTGTTGGCAGGTCTACCTCGCTGGCCCGTGGGTTATTCGCCTTACAATTATCCCCAACGGGCTAAACAGCGGCGGGCGGTAGTGTTAAACCGAATGGTAGAACTGGGGTACATCACTCCCCGCCAGGCGGAAGAAGCCAAAAAAGAACCCCTGCCCACAGATGTATCCCGCCTTAAGCGGGCAGGAGTGCACCATTTCCGAGCCCCCTACTTCGTTACTTACGTGATTCGCCAATTGGTAAAGCGTTATGGAGAGGATACGGTGTACAAAGGGGGCCTGCGGGTGTACACCACCCTCAACATTCCCCTGCAAATCGGGGCCGATAAAGCCCTCAAGGTGCAATTACGAGAGGCCCGCTCCCGCAACGTGACCCAGGGCGCCGTGGTCTGTATAGACCCGCGCACGGGGTACATTTTAGCCTTGGTGGGGGGACGGGACTTTAACGACCCCCACGGCGGCCAATGGAACCGGGCTACTCAAGCCCGTCGTCCGCCCGGTTCGGCGTTCAAACCCTTTGTGTACACCGTGGCTATTGACCAGGGTTGGTCGCCCCACGACGTGTTAAGTGCGACCCCGACCACCTTTTGGGACCAATTTGGCAAACCCTATCGTCCCAAAAACTACAATTCCAAACAGGTAGGCCCTTACACCCTGGAGAATGCCCTGGCCCAGTCGGTCAATGTGGTAGCGGTGCGGTTGATTGAAAAGGTGGGCCCCCATAGGGTAGTGGAATATGCCCATCGGATGGGCATAAAGCAGCGCCTTTATCCTTATTTGTCCCTGGCTTTGGGCAGTCGGGGGGTGACTCCCTTGGAGATGGCAGTAGCCTACTGTCCCTTCGCCAACGGAGGGCTGCGGGTGGAGCCGATCTCCATTTTACGCATAGAGGACAGCCAGGGGAACCTCATCTACCGGGCCCGACCGCACCTGCGGCGAGTGCTTTCCGAACGCACTGCCTACATCATGAGGGAAATGCTGCGGGGGGTGATTCTGCACAGTACGGGCCGGCGAGCGGCCCGTTTGAACCTACCAGCCGCCGGTAAAACCGGCACCACTACCGATGACCGAGACGCCTGGTTTATCGGTTTCACCCCTGGCCTGGTGACCGCAGTGTGGGTGGGCAACGACGACAATTCCCCCATGCGTCATACCTGGGGGGGAAACACTTGCGTGCCCATCTGGATGAAGGTGACCAAGGCGGCCGCAGAACTGTTTGAGTGGCCGGAGGATTTTCCCTGCCCCCTCCAGTTTGTTCAGTACGCCCAA
>DTZQ01000054.1 GCA_012961305.1 Armatimonadota bacterium
ATTTTATCATGTGGGACCGTCCCTCGGACCTGCTGGGCTATTGGGCCTATCGGAAACTGCGGGACGCGGCGGGAATTAGCGTGTGCCTGGTGGGCGGGGAGCCGGGGCCGGTGCTGCAAGCCTGTGACATCGCGCAAATTCCCTACACTACTCGCATCCTCGACCGGTACGACGAAAACGGCCACATGCAGCCCGTCTGCTGGAACGACGAACCGCGCGTGGAGGAATATGTGCAAAGCATCGTCGAGAAGTACCTTCCCTCGCGGCAGCACGGCGTATTCGTCTACTCCCTGGGCGACGAAACGACGACCAAGGGCTGTTGCCTGCATCCTGCCTGTCTGGAAGCCTACCGTCGCTATTTGCGGGAACAGTACGGCACCATTGAGGCCCTGAACGAATCCTGGGGTTCCAACTACCGCTCTTTTGCTGAAGTGCAGTTGCTGGACCCCAAAGACAACTGGGAAAATGCCGCTTTACGGCAGGGTTTAACCGCCCGCTGGTACGACCGCCAAGCCTTTGCCCGCTACAATTTCGCCCAGTTCTGTGGGCGGTTCGTGCGCGCCTACGCTCGTTTAGACCCGCGGGCAGTAACGGGTTTCGAGGGAGCGGGGCGGTTTGGGGACGATTTCGAGGCCATCATCACCACCAACGGCTTCTGGTCGCCCTATCCCAGCCTGGCCGATGAAATCCTGCGCAGCCTGGCCCCGCGGGAGTTCATCCGCTCCAACTGGATGGGCTATCAGAAGACCGCTGACCCGCTGGTGGCCGTGGCCTGGCGGATGGTGTGTAACGGCTGCGACAGCGTTTGGTGGTGGCGGTGGGACGGAATAGGGCGGTTTCACGGCTATTTGCGGCCCACTTTAGACCTCTGGCCGGCGACGGCGGAACTGGCAGAGGAGATGCGGATTGTCCGGGAGGGATTGGGCGATTGGCTGCTGCACGCCCAGCGAGTGGATGGCACCGTAGCCCTCCTCTATTCTCTTCCCTCGACTTTTGCTCCCCGACTGCATAACAGCGGAGAGTTTGGCGACCCAGCGGCCATGCATCAGGCCTGGGTAAGCGTGACTAAGGATTTGGGAGTGCCTTTCCGCTACCTTACCCCTCGCCTGCTAACGGAAGGAGTTTTGGCCTCCGGGAAGTTTAAGGTGCTCGTATTGCCCTTTGTGCAAGCGCTGGGCCCCGCGCAAGCAGAAGCCATTCGCCAGTTCGTGGAAGGTGGGGGGACGGTCATTGCCGACCTGCGGCCGGGAGTGTACACCCCTCACTGCCGAGCCACGCCTCCGGGCGTGCTGAGCGAACTTTTCGGGGTTCGACAGACCGTACCGGGCCAGCCGCAAACGGTTACGGTGAGTCTGGCCGCCCGAATAGAGGGACAAGAGTTGCGCCTGCATTTGGAGGAAGTAAAAGCGGACGCCGCTTTGGAACCAACCGACGCCCGGGCTTGGGGACAGGCAGACGGCGTACCCTTAATGCTGACCAAGGGGGTGGGACGAGGTCGGGCGTTTCTGCTTAACTTCCCGCTTACTGCCTACGAAGGGAAGCGACAGGAGGCAGAGTCAGACCAGATAAGGTCCTTCGTACGGGGGCTGTACGCGCTGGCGGGCGTAACCCCACCGCTGGAAATGGAAACCACTGATGGAGAGCCGCTGCGGGCGACGGAGGCCACCCTGTGGGAGGCCGGGCCCCTCACGATGCTGGCCCTGCGGCCCGACCCCGGGCGCTGGCGCTGGTCGGGTCCCGAAGGGGCAGAGTTCCGACGGCGACAGGGAAGGATTACCCTACCCCAACCCAGGCACGTGTACGACCTGCGGCAGGGAAAATATCTGGGGAAAGTCCGCTCCTTCACCACCGAGTTGTACTTAGGCCGGGCCAACTTTTTCGCCCTGTTGCCGGCACCGGTTCCTGGCCTGCGGCTGACGGTCGCCCCTCAGCAGGGGTCACCGGGCGGCACGCTGCGGGTACAGGTGCAATTGACCTCATCCGCACCATCGGCGGGACTGTACGCGGTGTTCCTCACGGGCACCGCCCCTGACGGTTCCCGACCCCGCTGGCTGCAGAAAGTGCTGCTCCTGCGGGAAGGCCGCGCCGAAACCACCCTCCGCCTGGCTTACAACGACCCGTTGGGAGTTTGGCAGTTACGGGCCCAAGAGTTGTTCAGCCGAAGGACGGTAAGTACTCCGTTCCAGATTAGGCCGTGACTCTACGGCAAGGTTAGGGTTAATTTCCTATCGCTACTGCCTGCATAAGACTTCACATATTGCCCGGATTATGAACACGGATAGGGTCGCGGCCAAGGCGATTCGACAGATGTGGAGGAAAGCCCGATGAATGAAAATCCGGGGAAAGGCAGATACCAGGCCCTGACCGATGTGCCCGGCCTTAAAGTGGGACAGGCTACGGATGCCGAGGCCCTGACCGGATGCACGGTAGTACTCTGCGAGCAGGGAGCGGTGGGGGGAGTGGAGGTGCGCGGGGGAGCCGCCGGAACGCATGGCCTGGAGACCCTGCGGGTGTTCCACCTGGTG
>DTZQ01000055.1 GCA_012961305.1 Armatimonadota bacterium
CCAGGGGTGGCTGCATCGCGGTGGCAGGGAGGTGGCCTGCATCGGGGTGGCCAGGGGTGGCTGCATCGCGGTGGCAGGGAGGTGGCCTGCATCGGGGTGGCCAGGAGTGGCTGCATCGCGGTGGGAGGCGGCGGAAACTAACCCAACGCGACGGGCCATCTGCCATCGGGGGGTGGGGTTAGTTTTGCGGCCGCCGGGTTCGAGCGACGATGCGGTTGACGGTTGCCGCCGTGACGGCCAGGCGGAAGGGTCGCAAAGTTTCGTGCCGTTCCAGGAACTCTGCCAGTCGTTGGGCAGACATGAGAACCTCCACGTCGTAGGTGGCTGCTCCCTCTGAAAACTCCTGGCGAAACACTTTCTGCACCCCCGGCAAATTCCGCAGGGCCTCCTCAAACTGGCTGGCGGCGGTCAGGCTGGCGAAGCCGTGCACCAGCAGTTGCACCTGCTGGGCTGGCGCGGCGGGCAGGGCAGCGAGTTTGGGTATCAGCATTTCCGCCACCTGGGCGCCGGCTCTGGTCAGTGCAGTTTTGGCCGCCAGTTCCTCCGTACCGGCCGCGCCGTTAGCGTGTTTCGCCCCCGCGGCGATGATTTCGCCCGTGTCCACCCGAATGGCCCGCACTTCCACCCGCGCACTGCAGGAGACCAGTTGCACAGTCAGGCCCCCGTATTGCTGCCCGCCCGCGGTAGCCCCCCATTGACTCAGGGCTTCGCCGGTGATGACGATGTCGGCGCCGAACCGCTGCGCCACCGCCCGCGCGGCCTTCACATCCCCCGCCTGCGCCAGACGCAATTCATCGGCGGCCCGCACCGCGGCCACCTGTTTTTGGTCCACCAGAAGGAAGCCGGCCTCCTTCAACTGGCGAATGATTTCCGTCTCCGCCGCCGGGTCGGGAATGGGCCGGCGCACATGTCGCTCTGGAATGACCACCATAATGCGCCATTCCCGCAGCAGGCCCAGGGCCTTCAACCGCTCTGTCAACGGAATCAGTCCCACCTGCGCCCGCACGCGCACCCGCAGCACCTCACCCTCGCGGGTCGTCTTGAGGACCTCGTACCAGTTGACGAACCCCTCGGCCCGGGTGTAAATGTTGTCCTCCAGCAGTTGGTAATTCTGCACCCGCGTTTCGGCAACTAAGTACAATCCCACCACCTGCTCCACTGCGGCCCGCAGCGCGTCCTTGACTGCCAGTTCTTTAGCCGCCGCCACGTGGCCCTCGGTGATGGCCGCTACGCCGTCCACCGTCACCGTCTTGCCCACAGGCCGCTGAACCGCCAAGGCTGGAAAGGCCACGCCCGTCCCCAGGAACCACAGGAACCACAGGCCCCGAAGGTTCATGCCCTCACCTCCTTCCTTCTTAAGGCGTGATGCGCGAGGCGTGATGCGTAATGCGTGAGGTTGGCATCCTGCATCCTGCCATTTACCTCATTGTAACCTTTTAGCCTGGGGATGTCAAATTTGAACGGGCGGAAGCAGGATTCCGTTCTGCCGGGGAGAAGTTACAAATTGCAGGTGAGGATGCAGATAGGTTTCGATTTGCCACCCTGAGCCATCTCGCGCCTTACGTTTCGCGCTTTATGCCTTACGTTTTACCATAAAGAAGGAGGTCATCATGCGCACCCTTTTCGCCCTTTGGCTGTTGTTCACGCTAAACGCGGCAGAGGCCCAGAAGGTCACCATACAGGCTCAAAATCAACCGGTGGCCCAAGTGCTGCAAGACTTGGCCCGACAGGCCGGAGTGGAAATCCGACTGGACGCGCCAACGGCCCGACGGGTGACCGTGGCTCTGACCGGCGTGGAGTTGGCCGTGGCCCTGAAGACCATCTGCCAGGCCGCGGGCCTGACGGCTCGCCAAGAGGGCAATACCTACGTGCTAACGGCGGCCCCGACCCCCCCTCCCGCCCCGACTTTCCCCTTAGCACCCCAATTGGTGGTAAAAAGGGAACCCAAAGTCGAGGGACCACCCGCGCCACCAGGACCCCCTTTGGGCCCACCTCAACCTCTGCTTCCTTTCCAACCCCCTCCGGCCCAGTTGCAGGGGATGCTGGTCCACGAGGGTTTCATCCTCTTGGTGTGGGGAAATGTCCTGTACAAAATTGACCTTGAAACTTTAGAGGTGTGGCAGGCCCTCGATTTGATGGAGGCAGAGCGACAGTTCCGCAACTACCAGCGGTTGGCCCGAGAAGCAAGGTTGCTCAAGGCCCGGCGCATGGTAGAGGAGGCACCCGATTCGCCCAAAGCGCGGCGGGTTTTGGCGAAGGCGTTGGAAAGGACCGGACGGCCTCGGGAGGCAGCGGGGGAATGGGAAGCCTATTTGCGCTTGGCTCCGGAAGCCCCGAATGCGGATTGGGTGCGGGCGAAAATTGAACTGCTCCGGCAAATGCCCGAACCCGCGCCCGGGGGGCAATAACGCCGTTGGGGCTGATTTGCTCTGGTTTTTAGCCTTCAGCGCCTCTACCGACCGTTCCTGCCGGCGAAGAGGGCGAAGGTGGACTAACTGCTGACGGCTATGAAAGTTAGGGCCCGGGGACAGTTGATGTGCTGGGGGATGGTGGGGGTGGGAGGTATTACGGCGGTTTCGCTGGCGGCCCAGGTGCCCCCTGAGGGGTGGCATGAGCGCGCGGTGCGCTATGCCTTTGCCTGCTACCTACTTTTCTTCCTGCGACAGAGTTATGCCTGGCTGCTGTTAGGGCTCCTCTTCTTCACTGGTCTGTCCGCTCGGCTGCGCTCCTGGGCTGCAGGCTGCGCACGAGTTTGGCTCCTGCAATTGGCTCTCTATTTGGCCCTGGTCACCCTGCTGCTGGCCCTGGCTCAAGTGCCGCTGGCCTGGCTGCGAGGATACTGGTTGGAACACCACTTCCGCCTGTCCAACTACACCTTGAGCCGGTGGTGGAGCGACTGGGGCAAGGCCCTGGGAGTGAACTGGTTGTTGGGTTTTCCGGTAGTTGCCGTGGGCTACTGGACGGTGAGGCGACGGCCCCGTACCTGGTGGTTGTGGGTGACGGTGGTCATGGTGCCTTTCATTCTGTTTTTCAGTCTGATTTACCCCGTCGTCGTAGACCCGTTGTTCAACCGCTTTGAACCTCTACGGGATCCGGCTCTGCGAGCGCGCATTCTGGAGTTGGCGGAACGGGCGGGCATTGAAGACAGCCGGGTCTATCAGGTGGACAAAAGCCGTCAGACGAGGAAACTAAACGCCTACGTGACCGGCCTGTGGGGCACGAAACGCATTGTCCTCTGGGACACGCTGTTGAAGCAACTGAGCCCGGAGGAAATCGAATTCGTGCTGGCCCACGAATTGGGACATTATGTCCTGCATCACGTCTGGCATTGGGTCGTTTTCGGCAGTTTGGGCACACTGGTGGTGCTGTTTCTGCTGGACCGCGGGGCGAGAATAGTGCTGGCTCGGTGGGGCGAGCAATGCCGGGTGAGGAAGTTGCACGATTTCGCCACCTACCCGCTGGTAGCCCTCCTCCTTTCGGCCCTGAACTTTTTCGGCCTACCAGTGGTCAATGC
>DTZQ01000056.1 GCA_012961305.1 Armatimonadota bacterium
GAACCAACTTCGTTGGTTTGGTAAAAGCAGCCCAGAGTTTGAACTCTGGGCGAGACCGGATTTCCTTCCCCGAAACGAACTTAAGCCCGGCGGCGTTAAAGTTAACCTGGTCGAGTTACTCACTAATGATACTACCCAAGGGTTAAGGGGCCACTATTTCCACCACCCCCTCTCGCCCATTCACCCGGATAGTGGCTCCATCAGGGATGCGATGGGTAGCATTGGCCACTCCCGTAACTGCGGGCAGGGCATACTCTCGGGCCACAATCGCTCCATGGGAGAGCATTCCCCCCCGTTCCAAGACCAACCCTCCCGCCGTGGCAAACAGAGGGGTCCAGCCCGGCTCCGTAGCCGAAGCCACTAAAATCTCCCCCGGCCGCAGGCGACTCCCCTCGGCCGGGTCGCGAATGATGCGAGCCACGCCGGTAACTATTCCATTGGACACTGGCAAGCCTGTCAGCCTGGCGACTTCCGAGCCGCTCCTTGGCTGGTCCAATTCGTCCAGAGCATCGCTGAAAATGAGGTCTGGCAGTTCCAGAGTAAGAGCCGTAGAATACTGAGCCTCCCGCTCCGCAATAACCTCCTGCCAATCCCGTCCATTAAGTAGCGAGGGCAGTTCCTCGGGAGTAAGGTCGAAAATGCGTTCTCCCAAGCCAGTTCGCCGCCCCAGTTCTACCAGCAGGCGACGGATGAGGTCGTAGCCCAGCAGGAAGTAATGCTTGGGAGTTTCCCGCAGGGGCAAATACTGCTGGAAGGAGCGCAATTCCTGCTCAACGTAGGGCCGGCGGAAGCCCAATCGCACCGCCAAATCGCCGTGCAGCAGTCGGTTTTCCAACTCCCGTCGTCGTCGCTGTTCCGCTGCCAATCGCGCCTCGGGATTGCTCTCTGGATGACGCCGGAACTGCTCCACGTACCGCTCTACCTGCTCGGGCTGTTCCCACCACCGGGGAGCAGCCAGTTCCAATTCGTGGGTGGCCCGATGGCCAAATTCGGCCAGGAACTCTTCCCAAGATACCTCTTCCTGGGCTACCTGCCACAGACGGAGGTGAATTTCCGTAGTTTTATTGAGCACCCCCTGCCCGGCCAAACCTCGTACCAAGTCTTGTCCCTCCCGCTCCCCCAGAGCCTGCCGCAAGGCCGTTTCCAAATTGGTCAGGCTAAACCCGGCCAAAGCCGCTGGCTGGAAGAGGTGCTGTCCAAACTCGTCCAGGGTGCGGACGAACCATTCCTCCAACTTCTCCAACAACTCCGAGGCGGTGAGAGCCGTAAGGTCCACTTGTCGCTCCTGGCGCACGTAGGCTTCAAAGGCCGGGAAAATGTGTTCTTCCAGTTCCCGAGCGTAAGTCCGACGGACGGCCCGCATCCGCCGGTCGGTAGCCATTAGCCGCCACACCGCCCACGGCCACTGCCACCAGCGTAGTTTGGCCCGGTTGAGGATGGGCCGGGGGTCCCGGGCCAGCCGGGGGTCATTCCGCATGGCCTCCAGGTCGTATTCCAGGGGCAAATCAGGGAAGTAAGTGCGAGCCAGACGGTTGAGGTTGAAATACGGATGGCCGGCAATGAGTTCCAACACTTGTCCCTCGGCCACCTCCGGGGCGAACCGAAAGCCCAAGTTGGCCTGGGAGCGTCCATACCCGCCCCCTTGGGAATGCAACCGCCGCACTACGGCCCAGGTCATAGGGCGTGGGGTGGGAATGGCCTCCGCTACGCTGAAATTGCTCCAGACCATTAGTTCCCTCCCCGCCTCAGCCGCCAGGCGTTCCCGCTCTGCGGCTAACAGAATGGACCGCCTGGTTCCTCCTGCCTCCCTCTTCTGGTTCCGGGCCGCCAACTGGCCGGTCACCGGCCGGGATTGTAAAATCCACACTTGCCTGCCGTCATAGGCCCACTCCACATCCTGTGGCACCCCCTCGTAGAAGTTCTCAATGCGCTGCCCCAAATCGGCCAATTCCCGCAGCACTTTGGGCCTCAAACAGGGTTGCGTCCGCTGGGCCTCGGGCACTGCCTCCTCCCCAGCCACGGTCAGTTGTACCGTTTTTACGGCAATGTGTTCTTCTTTGACCTGCCCATCCACCTTGCTCAGCAGGTAGCGGTCAGGGGTCACCCGCCCGGATACCAAACTCTCCCCCAATCCCCATACCGCCTCCACTACCATTTCGTCCTCCGCCCCGGTTACTGGGTTGACGGTAAACAACACCCCGGCTATTTCTGCATCAATCATCCGCTGCACCACCACCGCCATAGCCACTTGGGACTCAGTGGCAAACTGCTGGCGGTAGTGCACGGCCCGTTCGTTCCACAGCGAAACCCAACAGCGGCGCAGGGCGGCTATTAGTTCCTCCTCTCCCCGCACGTTTAAGCAGGTTTCCTGCATCCCAGCAAAACTGGCCTCCGGCAAATCCTCCGCCGTGGCTGAACTGCGCACCGCCACCCGCTCCGCTCCCAATCGCTGGTAAGCCGCGCGCAACTCCGCCTCCAAATCCTCCGGCAGGGGCAGGCTTCGCGCCGCCTGGGCCGGGTGGGTTTCCCCTCCCACTACCGCCTGATAGGCCGCCGTGGTCACACAAAAACCTGGCGGCACGGGAAGCCCGGCCGCCGCTAACTCGCTGAGGTGCAGCGCCTTAGGTCCCACCAGCGTTGCTTCCTCAGCCGTGATTTCCTCCAAAAAGCGAATGTACATAACTCCCCCCTCCGATGGGTAGTTTCCACCCGCCCCAACCCATCAACTAACCAACCGACTGCCCTTTCCCCAAACAGAAGAAGAAGAAATTGAGCGAACCCACATATACCCGTCCCTCGGCCACGGCCGGCGAAGCCACCAGGCCTGCGTCCATCCCCAGGGATTTACGTGCGGCATTGAAGGCCCACACCAATTGGCCGGTGCGGGCTTGCAGGCAGTACAGTTTGCCGTCCCGAGAACCGAGGTACACGTAACCTCCTGCTACGGCCGGTGAACTCACTACCGGCCCACCCGTGCGGAACCGCCAGAGGATTTTACCGTTGTCTGCCCGCACGCAGTACACCCGTCCATCCCGCGAACCGAAATAACACCGCCCTTTGCTTACGGCTATGGCCCCAATAACCGCATCCCCCACCGCTCGCCGCCAAAGTTCCTTCCCTGTGCGGGCATCTAAACAGCGCACTTCCCCGTAGGGATGAGGGTCACTGCGCTCGAAATTCCCGTTGCCCAGGCCGAAATATATCCGCTGGCCCTCCAGCGCCGGCGCGCCCCAGGCAGCGTGTTCGACCGGTACTTTCCATATTACCTTCCCCGTCTGCCCATCCAGGCAGTAAAGGTGCGAATTCCCATAGCCAGAGCCAAAATACACCCGCCCGTTGACCGCTAAGGGAGCTGTGTCAATGTGTTCTCCCTTAAACTGCCACACCTTTTTCCCCTCCGCCGCCGTAACGCAGAACAGCCCTTCATCGCCGGCCCCGAAGTAAACTTTCCCCTCTGCCACCGCGGGACTGGATTCGGTATGGCTTTTGACCGGAAACTCCCAGAGAACTTTGCCGGTTGCAGCGTCGAGGCAGCGGAAGGTGCTTGCGGTAACGTAGTGTAGCCCCTCGCCGAAATAGACCCGGCCATGTACCACGGCCGGGGAGCAGAACACCTCCCAATCGGCGGTGAACTTCCACCGCACTCGGCCCGTGCGCGCCTCGAAGCAGTAGAGGGTATCGTTGTCCGCCCCTACGTACACATATCCCCCCACCACCGCGGGGGAAGAAGCAAAGGGTGCCCGGTCCAGGGGTTCGCGGAAGGCCCAAATTTCCTTCCCCTGAAGGGCTGGTTTAGGAGGGCCCGCGGTGCCCGTGCGAGCCACATTGCCCCGGAACAGCGGCCAGTCATCCGCCGGCCCAGTAACGCTGGCTGCTACCGGTTCCCCCGTCCGGGTCAACAGCCAGTGTCCTCCCCAAATTAGAGCCACCGCTCCCAAGAGCGCGGCCGGAACCAGCACTTGTCGGCGTTTCCGCACTTCTGCCTTGGCCTGATACCACAAATGCCGCCAGGTGTCGCGCTTGAGGGCCAGAGCCACTACTGCTCCCACGAAAGCCAAAATTTGGGGCAGAAAAGACAGTAAGGCCTGAAGGGGAGCGAAGTTGCCGGGATTGAAAGCCTGGGCCGGCTGTTCACTGAGCAACCATAAACCCACACTCAGCCCGGCCACCCACGCCTTCCACCGCCTCCCCATTGACCTATTGACCCATTGACCCATTGACGATTCCCTTGTGAACCCCGTACCTGGTCAGCGGAAATGTACTCGCCGCAC
>DTZQ01000057.1 GCA_012961305.1 Armatimonadota bacterium
AGCCCCCCTCGCACTCCCCCCATTTCTCTAAGTTATGGCTCGCCAAACCACCCGCATCGCAGGGCCGGCTCCTTGAGGAGGAATTGTCCCTCAAACCCCCTCCCTCAACAGTCGCTCGTACACGGCGACGGCCTGTTCCAGTTGGTCGAGTTCTAAGTATTCCTCTGCCGTGTGGGCTCGGAGAATGCTGCCGGGGCCGAAAACTACGCTGGGGATGCCCACCCGAGCCAATTTGCTGGCGTCCGTACCGTAAGCCACGCCTTTGAGGGCCGGCTCTCGGCCGGTCACCGCTTGCACTATCGCGGCCAATCGGCGCACTAAAGGGGCATCTTTTGGCGTCTCCAGGGGGTAATCGCGCAACACTACCTCCAAGGTGTAGGGGAAATCCAGCCGGGCGTCCAGAACCACCTTCAAATCCTTCTCCGCCTGCTCCTGGGTTTCCCCGGGCAGGGTGCGGCGGTCTAAGAGGAGACGGGCCCGGTCGGGAACGACGTTGGCCTGCTGTCCCCCCTCAATAATGGTGGCGGCGATAGTCGGCGGCCCGCAGAGGGGATGGGCCGGACGGCTAAGGAGTTGGGCGGCGTACTCCTCGATGACCTGCACCGCCCGTGCCAGGCGATAAATGGCATTTACCCCCTGGGTAGGCGCGGAACTGTGTGCGGCTACCCCTTCGACCTCCAACCACCACCGCGCTGCTCCCTTGTGGGCGATGACCAGGTCCAGTTCCGTGGGTTCCCCCACTACCGCAGCGCTGGCCCGCAGGCCGGCCTCAACCAGAGCAGACACTCCCCGAAACCGGTACTCCTCCTCACAGCCAGCCACGAAAACCACGTTGACCGCGGGCTGACCGCCGCGGGTCACCCGCAAAAGGGCGGTCAGCATGGCCGCCAACTGCCCCTTAGCATCACAGGCCCCCCGTCCGTACAGTTTCCCCTCCCGCACGACTGGGTCGAAGGGGGGAATGCTCATGTGCTCTACGTTAACCGTGTCCGTGTGGGAATGGAGCAGGAGTGTTCGAGAGGAATCGCGCCCTTCGACCCGGGCCAGAAGGTTTTCCCGCTGGGGCAGGACCTCCTGTCGCTCGCAGGCAATCCCGTGCTGCCGCAAGTAATGTTCCAGGTAGTTCACGACCTCGCGTTCCCCATATTCCGGCCTGGTTAGGTCGCCTTCTCCGGGATTGATGCTGGGAATGGCCACGAGGTCCGCCAAGAGTTCCAAGGCCGTTTTCATTCCGCTGCTCCGCTTGGTTTACCTCCCGCTCCCCAAGGGTTCCGGGGGAACATTATATCCGAAAATACCCAGCGTGTCAAGGTGGACAAAAGGCGGCAAATGGGATATAATGAATACTCAAGGATATCGAGGAGGATAAAATGCTTTGGAGACGAGGTGCACGGAAAATCGATTTGCCTCCTGACTTGCCCGACTTGGGGCGTTATCCCGAAGATGAGGGCAAGTACCCGGAAAAGTATCTGGCACTGGTCGGCAATCGCATTATTGCGGTGGGGAGTACTATGCCGGAAGTGCATCGGCAGGTAGCAAAATGGGAAGACACTTTGCCCATATGGTATGCCGGCACTCTGGATCCGGCCCAGAACTATCTCTGGCAGCGAGCCCAGAATGGCGTCCCCTCCTCCGAGTCGGACTAAGAAGGTTAGATGGCCGCTTGGAAGAAGTCTGTATGCTATTGGACACGGAAGCCGGCCAAACGGTAATGGGGTGGTCATTAGGAATACATCTGGGCTTTCCCACGCCCCAGGAAGATGAACGAATCTGGCTTGTTCGGGTTACCGGTGATAGTTACGTTCATGCCTATCAACGTTATGTTCAGTTACACTTGTTGGGTCATGCTTTCTTGGTTCCCGTGTGGTGGCTGACGAGTGAACAGACCTTGCCTCTGCTGGGAAGGCGTGGTTTTTTACAGCGCTTTGATGTGCAGGTAATTGAGCCCCATATTTACTTGCGGTGGCGCGGACACCGTTGGTACAGCCTACAGCGGCAGTTCAATTTAGGCTGGCAGCGCGTTCCTCCACCACAGACCATAATTTAAGTTCCCCAACTGCGGAAGGGAGACTGGTCATGTTAGGAGTACAACTGTTAGGCCAGGGGAAGGTAGCGGTACGGGAGTTCCCGGACCCCGTGCCCCGGGAAGATGAGGTCCTAATTGCCGTCAAGGCCTCCGGGCTGTGTGGCAGCGAACTGCACGCCTTTCACGCCCCGCAAGAGCAGGAGTTCAACAGCGGGCACGAAGTAACTGGCATCATCGTTGAGGCCCCGCCCGCTTCTCGCTGGCAGGTAGGCGACCGAGTGGGAGTACACGCCGTGTGGGGCTGCGGGGAGTGTGCCTACTGTCAGGTGGGCCAGTACACCTATTGCGACCGCCGCACTTCCTGTCCTGGCAGCCACGCGCAACTGCTGGCCGCGCCGGAACACGTGTGCCTCCAACTGCCCGAAGACGTGCCCTTCGACCTGGGCGTCCTGCTCACCGGTGATGGTTTGGGGGTGCCCTACCACGTCAGCCGGCGTTTGGGCACCCGGGGGGGCGAAGTAGTACTGGTTTTGGGCGTGGGGCCCATCGGCTTGGGCAACGTACTTTTACAGAGTTTCCTGGGGGCGGAGGTCATCGCCGTGGACCTGAACGACTACCGCCTCAACCTGGCCCGCGAGTTGGGCGCGGCCCACACCCTGAACGCTGGCGATACGGACGTGTTAGAAGCCGTGCGCGAGTTGACCCAGGGCCTGATGGCCGACAAAGTCGTTGAGGCTACTGGCAAGCCCGAACCCCTGGCCCTGGCCCTGCAATGCGTGACCAAAGGCGGAGTAGTGGCCGCCGTGGGGGAGAACCGCGAGGTGACTCTGCACATCGGGCGCGACCTCATCCGGCCCGACGTGACCCTCCTGGGCAGTTGGTTTTACCATTATGCCGAATATCCAGCCATG
>DTZQ01000058.1 GCA_012961305.1 Armatimonadota bacterium
CTTCCCTGGGCGGCCAACACGGAGACGATGGGGAACAAAGCAATGCCCAGGGCCGCTCCGAACACTCCATCGGGCAGGCGGGAGACCCGGACCGCGCCCTCGAACGCGCCCAAACCGGCTTCCCCAAACCAGCGTCCGGCCAGAGTGCCGCTGATTTTCACGTTTATTTCCGCAATACACAGGCCAAGTACAATGGGCCAGGCCAGTTGCAGCACCTCTATGAAATCCGGGTTGTGCAGGGTGATTTGGGGGCGGAACCGGACACCTTTTTGCCTCAGGCCCCATATTTGCAGCAGGAAATGGCCACTCCAGGCCCCCACCAGGGCTCCTACGGCCGCGCTGCGGATGCCCAACCAGGGGCCCAAGAGGAGCATTCCGCCAATGAGGCTCAGGTTGTAAATGATGGGCACCAGGGCCGGCAGGAGGAAGTTGCCCATGGCGTTAAGCACCCCGGAGAAAAGCCCACCTAAGAGCATGGCCATCTGGGCCGGGAAAATGACTTGGGCCGCTCGGAAGGTATCCCGACGCAGTTCTTCAGAGGCGAAACCAGTGGAGATGATGCCCGTCAGCGGGCCGGCAAACAGGATGCCCAGACCTACGACCAGCAGGGAAACGGTGAACACCGTAGTGCACAAGAGGCTGAAAGCGCGCCAGGCGCGGGATTCCTCCCCCTCGTTCAGCAAACGGGTGAAAATGGGCATGAAGCCAGTCCGCAGGGCTCCCCCAGCCAGCAGGAAATAGAGCAAATCGGGGAAGTAGAATGCGGCCCGCAGGGCCCCTCCCCCTCCGCGGCCAAACAGGCCGAACATGACTGCTTCGCGCACCAGACCCAACACCCGACTGCCGAATATGGCGGTGACCATGAGAACCGCTGCCCCGGTCAGGGTGCGCGGGCTGGTAGATACCAAACGGTTGGAAGGTGGTTGGTCGCACATGGTTCGCCCAATCCGTTGAGTCCTCATTGTAACACAACTGCCCCTGGCCGTCAATAATTGGCCCTTGGACTTGCTTTTAGAGCGGCTCTGTGATATAATGATAAGTGGCGGTGGGGAACCGTCAAAAGTTGTTGCCAAGTGGAGGGTTCATCATGGCTCAGGAACGGGTGCTCATTGTGGATGACGATTTTGAGGCCCGCTTGCTGCTCCGCACCGCCCTGGAACAAAACGGCTATCAGGTCGAGGAGGCCTTCAACGCCGAAGAGGGCATTGCCCTGCTCCACCGGCGGAAGTTTGACCTGGTACTGCTGGACATTTTAATGCCCTTCGTGGACGGTCTGGAGGCCTGTCGGCGCATTCGCCGCTTCAGCAATGTGCCCATCATCATGCTTACTGCAGTGGACACAGAAAAAGTAAAGGTGGAAGGTCTGGATAGTGGAGCCGATGATTACGTGACCAAGCCCTTTTCGCGGGAGGAACTGCTCAGTCGGATTCGGGCTGTTCTTCGGCGGACCCGACCCCCCTCGACGCCAGAAACTACTGGCCCCCCGCCCCCGGTGCAAGTGGGCGCTTTGAGGTTGGATTTCTCCGCCCAGCGGGCCACTCTCGGGGAGCGAGAAATTCCCCTCTCCGGCAAGGAATTTATGCTGCTGTACACCTTGGCCCGCCGGGTGGGGGAACTGCTTTCCCGCGAAGAATTGTTCGCCGAAGTGTGGGGCGACGAGGTGTACTGGGGCAGCAAGACCCTGGAGGTGCACATCTACCGCCTGCGCAAAAAACTGGAACAGTACGCCGGTTTGGGCCACTTGCTCATCACCGTCCGCAATCGGGGCTACTTGCTAAGCAGTGAAATAAAAACCACAGTAACTACTCAGCCAGTTCAACATGATTGACCGGA
>DTZQ01000059.1 GCA_012961305.1 Armatimonadota bacterium
ACCCCGGCCGGGTAGGTCTGTTCGTTGGCCGTGCCCGAATTCAGGATGACGTTCAAACTTGTTACTTTAGCCGGTCGTTCTATCTTCCGACCCTCGAAGGTGTAGGCGATGCTTTGGGGGATGATGTGAGCATTAGTCACCACGTAGCCAGCCGGGTCAATGAGGAAACCCGTTCCCGTAGCCCTTCCTTTTTTCTCCACCCCCATCCATTCTGCCTGTACTGTAACGGTAATGTACACCACAGCAGGCTTCGTTTGGGCAATCATGGTCGCGCGGCTGATGGCCTGGCCCCAGACGCCCGTTCCGAAGACGAGCGGGGGCAAGCAAAATAATACCCTCATCCATTGGGAGGTTTTCATGGTGTTCTCCGGTCAGTTTTTTAAGCAGGTCACTGACAACCCCGCAGGGCCTGACGAAAGGCGCGCGTAGTGCGCTCCAGGGAATGGGCGTCAGTGCCAGTGACGATGGCTCCAATCATGAGCGCGTGCACTCCTACCCCCGCTAAAATGCCCACCTCGCGGGGAGACACGTAGCGCTGGGTCGGCACCACCACGGGCACCGAAACCGTTCGGGTGAGCAGGCCATAGAGGCACACATCCCGCACCGTGAGGGGCTGTCCATAGCCTTCCGGAGGGACAATGGCCGCCTCCAAAATTTGCATCCCCAGGGCCTCTAACATTTTCACTTCCCGCAGGGAGTAGGAGTCGTCAATGGCAAACATGGGCAGGAGTCCCTTTACCTCAAGCAGCCAAGCAGGAGCATGATGGGCGTAAACGTCAAAAAAGGCGAAACCCAAGTCCGCCAATTCGGTCAGGTCCTCCGGAGGGGCAACCTTTTTTCCTCCCAGCACAATGCCCACCGGCACCTCGACCGCCTCCAAAATAGCCTGTAGCCGTTCGCGTTCCTCCGCCAGGGGCCCGAAATCCAGGCCACTGGCCGCGTGGCGAAGGTTAAGGTGCACCTTCAACACCTCGGCCCCGCCGTCCACGGCCGCCTGGGCCAACTCTACCGAGTTGCGCGGCAGACTCACTATCAAGGTGGGCGGAGGCTGGTGCAACCGGTCCAAAAGGGACTCTTTCATAACCGTAACACCTGCTCAACTAATAGTATAGCAGAAACCGGAGAAAATTGCAACTGCATTTTTTCGACTTGACGAAGGGCAGGGAAAATGGTAGAATGGGTGCAGTTAGCAGCCTTGCCGAAACCTCACTTGCCGTTTGAAGTATTAGATGCTCAGCAGGAGGAGTACTTATTATGCGTTCGGACGTCATTAAAAAGGGTTTTGAGCGTGCTCCCCATCGTTCTCTGCTGCGGGCCTGCGGCCTGACCGAGGAGGACTTTGACAAGCCCTTCATCGCCATTGCTAATTCCTATGTGGACATCGTGCCCGGCCACGTGCATCTCAACCAAGTGGGACAGTTGGTGAAGGAAGCGGTGCGGGAGGCGGGAGGCGTGCCCTTCATTTTCAATACTATCGGCGTGGACGATGGCATTGCCATGGGCCATACGGGAATGAAGTATTCCCTGCCCTCCCGCGAAGTCATTGCCGACAGCGTAGAAACCATGATTCGGGCCCACAGTTTCGACGGACTGATTTGCCTGCCCAACTGCGACAAAATCGTGCCGGGCATGGTGATGGGCGCGGTGCGCTGTAACATTCCCACCCTTTTCGTCTCCGGCGGACCCATGGAGGCCGGGCGAACGCCCTCGGGCAAGGTAGTAGATTTAATTTCCGTTTTCGAGGGTGTGGGGGCCTACAAAAAGGGCCTCATTAGTGAGGAAGAATTGTGGGAATTAGAAAAATATGCCTGTCCGACGTGTGGCTCCTGTGCGGGCCTGTTTACGGCCAATTCCATGAACTGTCTGCTGGAGGCTTTGGGTTTGGCCTTCCCCGGCAACGGCACCATTCTGGCCACCAGTCCCGAACGGGAACAACTCTACCGGGCTGCGGGGCGGCAAATTATGGAACTCATTGCCCAGGAGGTAAAACCCCGCGACCTCGTGACCCAGGAATCCCTGGATAACGCCCTCATTCTCGATTTGGCCATGGGCGGCAGCACCAACACCGTGTTGCACGTCTTGGCTATTGCCCACGAAGCCGGTGTGGACTATGACCTGGAGCGCCTTAACGCCCTCTCCCAGCGCACTCCCAACCTTTGCAAGGTGGCCCCTTCTTCGCACTACCACATCGAAGACGTCCACCGAGCAGGTGGAGTTAGTGCCATTTTGAAGGAGATTTCCCGCCGGGAGGGACTGTTGCACCTGGACCGCCCTACGGTGACCGGTCGCACTTTGGGGGAAAACATCGCGGAGGCCGAAATTCGCGACGAGGAGTGCATCCGCCGCCTGGAAAACGCTTACAGTCCCACCGGCGGATTGGCCGTGCTCTGGGGCAACCTGGCGCCCGAAGGGGCCATTGTCAAAACGGCCGGGGTGACTCCCTCAATGCTGGTACACGAGGGCCCGGCGGTCATCTTCGATTCGCAGGAAGAAGCCTGTGAAGGCATTCTGGCCGGCCGGGTCAAACCCGGAGAGGTGGTAGTCATCCGCTACGAGGGGCC
>DTZQ01000060.1 GCA_012961305.1 Armatimonadota bacterium
AGTCGGTTTGAAACCGAGGGAACCAACTTCCGTTGGTTTGGTAAAGTAGCCCAGAGTTTGAACTCTGAGCGAGACGGCTTCTTGGGAGTGCCGCAGCCCTGCTTCGGCATTCCAAACCGGATTTTCCTTTCCCGGAACGAACTTAGGCTCGGCTGTACTTAGGCTGCTTAGCCTGCGCCTCGCTTTCCCCAATCTTCTCCATCTGATACCCCAAACCCGGGCCCTGCAGGCTGTCTGTGCGGGCCACGCCCCGGCGGATGGTGAAAAGGCCCTGGTGGACGCGCCGTTCCTCCTCCGGGGTGGCGAAGGGGAAAAACTGACGGCTGTTGGCCTCAACCCCCAGGAGGGTGTTAATCCGCGCCGCCAGGCCAACGGAGTGAATGAGGGCCAGACTGGGATTGGTCAAGTCCTGTACCGTGTAGGGCAGGCCCAGTTCCGCCGCTTTGGCCAGAAACAGCAAATCCGCCGAGTGACATTTGCAGGTCTTGAGGGCAATACCCGACCAGCCCAGTTCTAAGGCCAAGTCGAAGGATTCTAAATCGGTCAGGCTTTCGTCCACAATGACCGGCTTGAGGGCCGCCACCTCGCGCAGGTCGAACCGATGGGCAGCCAGGTCGCGCTCTGTGGGCTGCTCGAGGTACAGTACCGCCTCGTAGGCCCCCAGCGAGCGTTCCCGCAGTCGCTGCAGGTACTCCACCATGTAGGCCGGGCTTTCGCACTGTTCATTGGTGTCCACGGATAGGTACAGTTGCGGCTGGCCTAATTTGTCCAGTTCCCGCCGCCCGACCTCGTAAACGGCCACGGTCCGCTCCAGGTCCCATTCCAAATCCGTGCCCCGCAGTTTCACCTTCAAGCAGTACACCCCGTCCCGCGCAATCCACTCCTCCAAACTGTTGGGCAGCCCATCAGCGGGGTCGGTTTCATCCACCTCCTCCCGCGTCAGTTTGTCCAACCCGCCCACGAGGTGGAAAATGGGGATTTCGGGAAGGAAATGAGGGCGCAGGTAGTGGTCCGGATACTTGCCGGCGAAGTTCGGCCCCAGGTAACGGCTGAGGTCGTGGGCCATGAACTCCGGCCCGTATCCGTGGTAGGTGCTGATGCCGTTGGCGTTGCCGAAGGCATCGTGCAGGGCGGCATCCACGGGCGAGGCACTCACTAACGCGGCCAAGAAGGGCATCTCCTCGGCCAGTTGCAACTGTTGACTTACCTCACGGTTGATTTCCCTCAACCCCTCCTCCTGCTCCAGGAAGAGGTCGAGGGGATGGGCGAAGTCTCGCGAGGCAGCCATTAGTTGGCAGTAGCGCAGGGCCACCTGTTTCATTGCCTCTACCCGTTGCTCGTGGGGCACACAGGGGCTGGGGAAGGCCCAAAAATCCATGAGGAAGATGCCGCCCCAGCCGTCAGCGGTTTCGCCCCGCCGATTTTCCACAGTCACCCGACAGCGGAAAAAGGTACAGGCCGGGACCACCTGAGCCCCGAACTTCAACGGCGTGCGGGCCTGGTAGTCCTCAAAACGCGGTTCAATTTCCACCACCCGAATGTCTGACTGCATGGCTCACCTCCTTGGTCACCCGGTCACCCACTCCCTTACTGCCTGCAGCACTGCCAGGATGTTCTCCCGCGGAATGTCGTGCTGGATGGTAATGCCGGGCCCCAGAATGTAACCCCCGCCCTGGGCCAAGCAACGCACAGTTTCCCGCACGGCCTCCTGCACCTGTGCTGGACTGGCCCGGGGCAGCAGGCGTTGGGTGCTGAGACCCCCGTACAGGGTCAGACGTTCGCCGTAGCGTTTCTTTAGCGTCCTCAGGTCCATCGCCTCCGGCTGCACAGGGTGGAGCACGTCCAGTCCCAGGTCAATCAAGTCAGGCAGGAATGGCTCCACATTCCCGCAGGAATGGAGGAACATCCGCAACCCGTAACCTTTGACCTGCGCGAAGAGCCGCTGCAGCCGGGGCCGCAGGAACTCCCGCCAATGGGCCAGGGACATCAGCGGTCCATGCTGGGAGCCGTAGTCGTCGCTGAGGAACAGGCCGTCCAGCGGGAAGCGGGCCAACTGCCGCACCAACCCCAAGTTGAACTCCAGAATGCCGTCCAATAAGTCGTGTACGAACTGGGGATGTTCGTAGAAATCCAACAGCAGCGGCCCCAACCCCCGCAGGAAGTGGGCCCGCTCGAACAGGTCGCCACACCAGGCCACCAGAAACAGGTCCCGATGGGCCTCAATTTGCGCCGGAAAGGCAGCAAACCGCCCGGCTGCGAAGGGGTCGGGAAAGGTGTAACCCGACAGGTCGGGACGGGCCAGAGGATGCCGCACCGGATAGCCCCGATTCTCCGGGCGTTTGTCCCACACCACCCCGAACTCGTCCTCCACCAACGGGCCTTTCAGCCGCCGGCCTTGAAAGTCCAAACTTGGACGGGGCGAGAGCCAGTAGAGATAGTTGCCCAGGGCCCGGTCGAGGTCAGAGGTGCCGAAATACTGCTGCAGGTCCTCCCCCACCGGCGGCGCGAAGTCCAGATGGTAGGGCACAGTTGGAGTTTCCCGGTGTTCCAGGGCTGCGCACACGATTTCCTTACGGGTCATCGCTGGGATACTTCCCTCCACAGTTGGGCCAGGCGTTTCTCCTCCGCCAGGGGATGGCCAGCCTCGTCCACCGCACGGCACGCGCCGTCTAACACGCGGGTCTGAATGCGTCCCCAGGCCTCCTCGCTGGGCCGCAGTTCCGGCGCATCTAAGAAGCCCCAGCGCACCGCCCGCGCCAGCGTAGCCGGGTCGGTCCAGGGGTCTTCCGCCTCCGGCCCCAAATCCTGCAGGGCCTTCAGCAGCAACCGGGCTTCCCGCTTGAGTTCCTCCCGGCGGGCCTGTACCGCAGGGTCTAAGGTCAGGTCCGGCTGGCCTTGCAGGGCGTTTTCGATGACCTGTCGGACGAGGCCGCAACTTTCGATGACCTCCTCGGCTGTAGCCGCATGGTCGGCCTCACAGTAGGCCACCACGTGCACGATTTCCGGCTCGACGGCCATCTGTAACATGGTCGAGGAAGCCAGTTGTCCTTTGGCCGCCGCGGCCTCCACCGGGTAACTCAGCAGGCCGGTGCGCGTCTCGCGGTGGACGGTGAACTGGTCGTCCGCCAGTTCCTCCACCAGGTCAATGCTGGCCAGGATTTTGGCCAGGTCCATGGTAAAGGACACCCCGGCCGGAGAATTGAACATGTATTGGGCAATGTAGTGGCGCACGCCCATCTGCTTGGCATTGTAGGCACTCAGGAAGGCCGCGGCCACGAATACCGTATCCGGCGCACTCCGCAGGCTCCAATGGTGCGGCTCGTTAAGTTCCACGGGCACGTCTCGGGCGGCGTACCAGCGCATTACCTCCTGTGAAGCCCGGACGCGCTCTTCCACCCCCAGGGGCCCCCGCCCGTCCAAGCGGCTGAACCAGAACAGGGGCACGGCGCAGAAGCAGTTGTTAATCGTGGCTAAGTGCACCTGTGCCTGTCGCAGGAGGTCGGCGGTGCCCGCATAGGTGCGCATCAGAGGGAAGTTGCCGCACCGCGAGGCTGCATACAACCGTCGGAAATCGTCTGCAGAGCGCACCGGCACCCCCCCAGCCCCTTTGCGCCGGGGGGCCTGCCGCTCTGGGTGGAAGAAGTTCTCTTGGGCGTCCTGGTCGGTGCCCAGCGAAATGATGTCCAGAATTCGGGCCTCTGCAATCCGGCGAATGCCCGCCACCGTAGCCTCCAGGGAGGGCAGGCCGAAATGATGACGCAGCAGGGGATAGGGCGACTTCCAGGCCAGGCGTTCCAGCAGCGTTTGCGGATAGTCCTCTTCGGCTTTGCCCATTGGCTTTCGCCCCTGCAGGAAAGCCAGTACGTCCTCCACCCGTTCCTGTCCCCCAAAAACCGCATCGAAAAAGCCCAGTTCTCGGGCTACCTGAGCCACCGGCTCCGGGCCGCCGAAGGCGAACCGACAGCGGCCCTTCAAACCGGCCTCCTCCACAGCCGCCACGAACTGGCGCAGAAGCGGAGCCGCGGTCTCCGGGGTCAGTCGGTAACTGACCCCCACAATGGCCGGCGCCGTTTCCTGAATGGCACTGATGAGGTCGCGGATGGGCACGGCTGGGCCTAAGAAAACGGACTGGTAGCCCTGCATTTCTGCCAGTCTCAAGAACGCCTGCACGCCGGCGACGTGCACACACTCGCCCAGGGAAGCCCCTAAAACCAGGCCCTTTTTGCCCATCACCCTTTCCTCCTTCGCCATTCCCCTAATTTTTCTCCTCTCACCAGACTTTCCCTTCTCCGGGGCGGGGGAAATCTCAAATTTTCCTCCTGGATTGACCTCTGGGGAAGGATGTGCTATAATATCCGATGGAGGGTCCGGTTGGAACCGACCCGAAACGTTTGGGGAAGCGAGGAAAACCCATGAAAGCCCTTTTGGTCTTGGAAGATGGAACGGTGTTCGAGGGCCGCTCCTTTGGAGTGTCCGGGGAGCGAGTGGGGGAGGTAGTGTTCAACACCAGCATTACGGGTTATCAGGAAATCCTGACCGACCCCTCCTACAAGGGCCAAATTGTCACCATGACCTATCCCCTCATCGGGAACTACGGCATCAACTCCGAAGACCCGGAGTCGCGGGG
>DTZQ01000061.1 GCA_012961305.1 Armatimonadota bacterium
AGGCTGATTTCCTTTCCCCAAACGAACTTAAGCCCGGCGGTACTTAGTTTGGAGGCTTAAAGATGGTGCGGGAAGAGGGTGTTTTTCTGACCCGTCGGAACTTTCTGAGGGGGGCGGCTTACGGGACGCTGGGCCTGGCGCTGGGCGGGCCATTACTGGAGGGGGCTTGGGGACAGGCCCCGCCGGGACCCAAAGCGCGGGTCGTAGTAGTTCGCCACGGTCACGCGCTCACGGCTGACTTTCGGGCCGATGCTACGGCGGTGGCTCGAATGCTGGATGCGGCCCTGCTGGGGTTGTCCGGGGAGGAGAACATCGAAGCCGCCTGGCGCAAGTACATCTCCCCAGAGGACATTGTAGGCATCAAAACGAGTGTGATGATGACTCCGACCCACCCAGAGGTGGTGAACGCTATCGTGGTTAGGCTGCGGCAAATAGGAGTGCCGGAGGGGAACATCTTCATCGGCGACCGGGCCCAGACGCCCGGGCCACAGTGCACCGCGCTGCTCAATGTGCCCGGCTTAAAAGCCCATGCCCTTTCTGGCATTGCGGCGGCCATTAAGAACTACATCACCTATGCCACCAACCTGCCCTCCTTCCACGCCAACGACTGCGCCGCCCTGGGTTCCGTCTGGCATCTGCCTGCGGTGAAGGGCAAAACGCGGCTGTGCATCATAGACGCCCTCCGTCCGCTCTTCCAGGGGCCCCAGGTAGACCCCAAGTACCTGTGGCCCTATCAGGGAATCATCATGGGCACAGACCCCGTGGCCGTGGATACCGTGTGTGCCCAAATCATTCAGGCCAAGCGGGATGCCTATCGGGGCGAGCCCTGGCCCATTCAACCGCCGCTAAAGCACATCGTAGAGGCAGACCGGAAATACCATTTGGGCACCTGTGACCCGCGGCGCATTGAAGTCGTCAAAATCGGCTGGCGGAAGGATTTCCTGATTTGAACCCTCATTTTGGGGTGCCGAAACCCTGCTTCGGCAAAAGCGGGGGCTTTGGCACTCCAGACTTCAGGTGCGAGGCCGAAAGGCGGCCACAACTCCGTTGAGGGAGGACAGGTAAAGGGTCCCCTCGGCCACGGCCGGGGCCCACATGATGCCGCGCAGGAACTCCTGGCCGGCGGGCAGGTCAAGGGCCTGTTCCCACCGCAGTTCTCCCGTACGGGCGTCTAAGGCCAGCAGTCGGTTCTCCTTGGTGCCGACGTAGGCCACCGGGCCGGCAATGGCGGGAGAGGAGACCACTTCGTCCTCTGTCTCATAGGCCCATTCCAGTACTCCCGTTGCCGCGTCCAAAGCGCACAAGCGATGGCCTTCCGTAGAGGCAAAATAAACGAGGCCGTGGGCCACGGCCAGCGCTGACCAGTTCCAGCCTGCTGGGGGTTGGGGTGGGGCAGAGTGCCATTTTTCCGCCCCAGTCTGCGCCTCCAGGGCGAACACATCGTCCTGATAGGTTTTGATGTACACTACCCCCTCCGCCACCGCCGGGCAAGAATCTACGTTAGTTGGGGCGGCAAACCACCACCGCAGTTCCCCCGTCTTCGGCGCCAGAGCGTAAAGGGTCTGGTCGTAGGAACCCACAAAAATCAGCCCTTCCCCGGCCGCCAGGGCCGAACCCATGCGGTCGGCCATGAGGAACCGCCAGCGCCGCTGGCCGGTGCGTGCATCTACCGCGTGCAGGGTGGGGCTGTCCAGCGTGCCCACCACTACCAGGCCCTGATAAACGAGCGGCGGACAGTAAATGGCCCCATCGGCGGTGTACTGCCAGCGCCGTTTGCCCCTCTGCAAGTCCAGCGCGTACAGGTTCCGGTCAGCCGAACCGATGTACACCACGCCCTCTGCCACCGTCGCCCCCGAATACACTGGCCCTTCGGTGTGGAAGGTCCAAGTCAAGTTTCCCCTGGCCGCGTCCAGGGCATACACGTTGTAGTCCAAACAGCCCACGATTACCCGCCCCTGAGCCACGGCCGGGGGGAAGTAGAAACCTCCGCGCGCCTTAAACTGCCATTGGAGTTCCAGAGGGGGGGTTACGACCTCCGCCGTGTAACCCGTAGCCGCCGGCCCCCCGTTGAAAGTCGGCCAGTCGGCTCCCCCGGCGGCAAAAGCCCCCAGGGGCCTAACATCCAGAAGGTCACCTTCCAAGATGGCCACATTTTCCTCCCTACTCCGCAGTTGCGCCCTGAGATGACAGATAACCCACCGCCAACCACCGATGAGGGATAGCGACTATCCTCCTGCTGAGATTTCAGATTTCCAAGCAGCGGGAGCCGCCCTACCACCTGGTATTCGATTTTGAGGGTCAAAACTCATCCATGTTGGTCGAAGATGGTGCTCTGCTGGTGACTGTACTGGTAGCAATTTTCGGTGTTCTTCCGGGTAGTTCGGTGGCTAACGGCGCAACTCCAGTGAAATTTTGTCCCTTGTCTGGCGGGAAAGGTTCCCGGCAGTGGTTGAGAGTCTCAACTATTGGGCTGTCCAGCCGCCGTCAATGACCAGGACTGCGCCGGTCATGAACGGGGCCGCATCAGAGGCCAGGAACACCGCCGCCCCACCCAATTCCTCCGGCTCCCCCCAGCGTCCCAGAGGGATTTTGGCTATGAAGGCCTGGTACTTTTCGGGGTCGTTCAGGATAACCCGGTTGATTTCGGTCATGAACGGGCCGGGGCAGAGGGCATTTACCGTGATGCCGTAGGGGGCTAATTCCAGGGCTAAGGCTTTGGTGAACAGCAGGAGTCCTCCCTTGCTGGCGCAGTAGGGTGTACGTTCGGCCAGGCCGACGTGGGCCAAAATGGAGGCTACGTTAATAATGCGCCCGTAGCGGCGGGAAAGCATGTGGGGCACGACGGCGCGACAGCAGAGCATAGGGCCGGTCAAGTTCGTCGCCAAGACCGCCTCCCAGTCCTCAGTGGGCAGTTCGGTGAATGGATGCCGCAGGTTGATGCCGGCGTTGTTGATGAGGATGTCAAGGTGGCCGAACTCGGCCAAAGTCTGCTGCACCAGGTTTTCGACCTGGGCCTGGTCGGTTACGTCGGCCACTACCGCTAAGGAACGGCGGCCGGAGGCCTCTTGTACCTGCTGGGCGGCCGCCCGTATTTCCTCCTCATGGCGGCTCACGACCACAGTTTCGGCCCCTGCTTCCGCCAGGGCCTTGGCCATGGCCAAACCCAATCCTCGGCTGGCGCCAGTTACCATCGCCACTCGTCCCTCGAGTTTGAACCTCTCCAAAACCATGGCTCCCTCTGCCTTTTTGCAATCTAAATCTCAAATCTCAGAACAGGGCCTCCACTTGCTCCAGGGACAGGCCCACTAAAGTTTCCACCACCAAATCGGCCTCGCCCAACCGCTCAGCGGGGTACGAATTGGTCACCGCCAACACTCTCGCTCCCAGAGTTCGAGCGGCCTCAAGGCCCTGGAAAGAATCCTCCACAATGAGGCACTCCTCCGGCCGGATGGTCGGCCGGGGTTGCAAAGTCTCATTCAGCCGCCGGATGACCGTCTGGTAACACTCCGGATGCGGCTTGCTGTGCCTCACCTCCTCGGCGCTGACGATGAGAGAGAAATAAGGCCGCAGTCCGCCAGCCCGCAGGATGTACTCGATTTCCGCCCGCAGGGCCCCAGAGCCGATGGCCAGGGGATAGCGAGCCGCCGCGGCCCGGACAAACTCCGGCACGCCGGGGAACAGAGGGCAATGTTCCTGAATATGCTCCTCAAAATAAGCCGCTTTACGGGCCATCAGTTCCCGCACAAACTTTCCCTCTCCCGCCCGCGGATGGCCGTGGTCGCACAGCACCCTGGTAAAGCACAGGCGGTCATCCAGGGCCAGGTATTTCTCCCTGTACTCCTCCTCGGTGAGAGCGATTCCCTCCTCGGCCAACACCTTTTGAAACATCGCTTGGTGCAAAGGTTCGGTGTCGGCGATAACCCCATCGAAGTCGAAAATAATCGCCCGCAACATGGATTTTCTCCCCCGTAACCCGAGTTGTCCCCTTGCGTCCTATTAGGTCAGTGACCTCCTCCCACCCCTGAAGGGGGTGGGCTTCCCCTTTCACCGAGGAAAACTTGCGCAGATGTAGGGGTTGCTCCCCAGCACCCGCGCAGCGGCCTCCCTCTCCAGGGGCTTGAGTTCGGGTCGGTCCAACCCTACGGCCTGATCAGGGCTCAGGCCAAGC
>DTZQ01000062.1 GCA_012961305.1 Armatimonadota bacterium
CATTGTTGATTTGGTTAATCATCGCCGCCAAGGTAGTAGATTTTCCACTTCCTGTAGGGCCGGTTACCAAAATCAAGCCCCGGGGACGGCGAGTTAGTTCCACCAACACCGAGGGGAGCCCCAAATCGGAAATGGTAGGAATTTTGGCCGGAATGGTCCGAAAGGCCGCGGCCACAGAACCTTTGTCCTTGTAAACGTTGACCCGAAAACGCGAGAGGCGCTGCATGGAGTAGGAAAAGTCCAGTTCCCAGTGGTTCTCAAAGTGCTGAATTTGCTCGTCCGTCAGGATGTCGTAAATCATCCGTTGGGAGACCTGGGGAGTGACCTTGGTGTAGTTGGTGGCCACCAGTTGTCCATCAATGCGGATGATAGGGGGAGCATCTACAACCAGATGCAAGTCCGTGGCTCCCTTCTCCACCACTAACCGCAGTAAGTCGTCAATATGCGCATCCTCTACCGGCAGGGGTTGCGTCTGTCGTACCGCCGTTACTGCTATCCCCTCTGGCCGAGGAGAGCCACTGGGGAAATTAGCATTTCCAGCCATAGTTATCTCCTCCTTCTCCTGGCCCCTCACCACCGGCTGAGCCACAGTGACTATCCTCCTTAACCCTCAGCCTTGGGTTAAGGCTCACCGCCGCGACGCCAAAGAGGCGAGGAGCAAAGGAACGTTTTACTCTACCACCTGGCCCACAGTTTGCACCACGCGGATGAGTTCGTCAATGGTGGTAATGCCTTCCAGCACCTTCTTGAGACCGTCCTCCTGCAAAGTACGCATTCCTTTAGCCCGCGCTGCTTCCCGCAACTCCATTGCGGAGGCGTTCTTCACAATCAACTCCGCCAGTTCCGCATCAATGCTCATCAACTCGAAGATACCCGTGCGCCCTTTGAAACCTGTGTGGCGGCATTCTTCACAGCCCCGACCCCGATAGAAAGTAATGGGATTATCGGGGTCTGGCTCAAAGCCCAGCCGCTCCAGGGCTTCCATAGGTGGATTGTAGGGTTCCTTGCACTTGGGGCAGATTTTACGCACCAGCCGCTGAGCCAATACTCCAATGAGGGAAGCGGCGATGAGGAACGGCTCCACCCCTATATCGTTCAAACGGGTGATGGCCGTAGGGGCGTCGTTAGTGTGCAGCGTGGACAGGACCAAGTGGCCGGTCAGGGAGGCCTCTACCGCCAGGTCTGCCGTTTCCAAGTCGCGGATTTCCCCCACCATCATAATGTCCGGGTCCTGGCGCACGAAAGAACGCAGGGCGGTGGCAAAGGTCAGGCCTGCCTTGCGGTTGACTGCCACCTGAGTGATGCCCGGCAACTGGTACTCAATAGGGTCCTCAATGGTAATGATGTTCTTCTCTACCGAGTTGATTTTGTTCAGAATGGAGTACTGAGTAGTGGTTTTCCCTGCCCCTGTAGGTCCGGTGGAGAGAAGAATTCCGTAAGGCTGAATAATGAGCCGTTCCAATTCGGCTTGAGTGTCAGGAAACAGACCCAGTTTACCCAGACCAATCAACACACTTTGCTGGTCCAGAATACGCATGACCGCTTTTTCCCCGTTCATGCTGGGGACTACGGACACGCGCAAGTCATAGTTTCTCCCCTTGTGCCGAATGGGGATGCGACCGTCCTGAGGCAAGCGGCGCTCGGCGATGTCCAATTCAGCCATGATTTTGATGCGCGAAATGAGGGGCGGATGGACGTACTTGGGCACGGTCATAACTTCGTGCAGCACCCCGTCAATGCGATAGCGAATGCGCACATTGCGACGCTGCGGCTCCACATGAATGTCGCTGGCTCCATCATTGATGGCCTGAATAATGAGGGAGTTCACAATACGGATAATGGGTGCCTCCTCTGCCAGGGCCTTAATGCTGTCGGTCTCCGCCACTTCCTCCAAATCCGCATCTGGGGCCCGTCCCTGCGCCAGTTCTTCCAATGCGCCATCGGCAATCTGGCTGATGTCTTCTCTCGCTCCTGCTTTAAGGGGACTCATGCCTCCTACCTCAGTCGCCGGCACCACTTCCTCTACCGCAATGCCCAGTTGCTTGTTAATGGTTTCAGTGATTTCCTCTTCCCCCGCCAACACCGGCTCAATTTCGTACCCCAGCATGCGCATATCGTCAATGGCCAAAATGTCCGAAGGGTCGGCCATAGCCACAGTGAGACGGTTGCCCGTCATCTTCAGGGGAAGAACATTGTGCGTCTTGAGCATGTGCTCTGGAAACCGACGCACGGCTGAGGGGTCAATGGGCACCTGGCTGAGTTTGACATAGGGCACCCCTAATAACTGCGCCCGAGCCGCCAGGACGTCCTCCTCGGAGACGAACCCCATGTCCACCAGAATGCGCTCCAGACTCTGGGTGGTCTGTTTCCTAACCTCAAGGGCGGTCTTGAGGTCCTCGGGGTTTAACACCCCCCTTTCGACCAAAAGTTGTCCGATGTCCTTCCTTGCGATTGCCACGGTTATCCACCTCACTTTTCTCCCCACACCGGGGGGCCAATGAGTTGTGAAGTTGACCACTCCCGCCCAGAAGCCCAAACTCCGGGGCGGATAGTTCCCCCTCAAAAACGTTTAGGGATGCCTCATCTCCCACGAACCCAGGGTTATCGCCGTTAGTATCTCTACCATCGGCATCTCTGGAGACGCGGGATTAGGAACAAGTGTTCGCATCCTGGGATCCACTACAAGGTCTAATATCTCTAAAACCACCTGTCCGAACTTTCCTTAAGCCAAGTTCATCCACAATGTTCTGGGGTAACACTGCCATTGTGGCGCCAGTATCAATGACCGCTTCAATCTCAATGGACTTTGCAGGCTCAAACAGGTTTGTAATCCTGACCTTCTCCATCACCTTTCCCCTGTCAATTTCTCCTCTAATATACACCAACATAGGTTATAACTGCCCTGGGTAATATTATACCACATCTTCCCCCACGGAGTCAACCCCTTTTTTGGCGAACTTGCAATTCCCTCAATAAAGCCTCGCGCATGACCTCTATGGGCGGCTCTCTTCCCGTCCACAGTTGAAAGGAAAGGGCCCCCTGATAAACCAGCATCTCCACCCCGTTCATCGTCCGCGCCCCCTGGGCCATCGCCCGCCGCAGAAACACCGTTTCCAGCGGGTTGTAAATGATGTCGTACACCAATGCCTCCGGCAACAGCGGGGGCAGGTCGGCCACCGGGCAGGCTTCCTCCTGCGGATGCATTCCCACCGAGGTAGTGTTGACGATTAAATCTGCCCGGCCTAATTCGTACTGCAACTGGGCTGACTGCCATTGCACCACCCGGGCTACACCCGGCCGCAGGCGGGTATTGAGCATTTCCGCCAGCCGCTCTGCCCGGACCTGGGTGCGATTGGCCAGAACTATCTCCTTGGCTCCCGCCCGGGCCAAAGCCACAGTTACCGCCCGGGCACTTCCCCCCGCACCCAGTACTACTACCTGTTTCCCCTGGGGGTCTTCCCCACCTGCCCGCAGAGAGGCCACAAATCCCCGCCCGTCGGTATTGTCGCCGTAAAGTCGCTGTCCGTCGAAATACAGGGTGTTGAGGGCTCCAATCAGCCGGGCTTCTTCACCGATTTCGTCCACCAAAGATAACAACGTTTCTTTGTGGGGAATAGTTACGTTCAAGCCCACAATTCCCAGGGCCTTCATTCCCTCTATCGCGGCTGAGAGGCGCACCGGTTCAACCTCAAAGGCTACGTAGCAAAAGTCCAAGTCCAACGCCTCCAAGGCCGCATTGTGCATGGGCGGGGAAAAACTGTGCCGCACCGGGTAGCCAATCACACCCAACACCTGCGTTGTACCCAAAATTTCGCGCATTCAAACCTCCTCCGCCCGTTCCCGACGGCGCAACAGCCACCGTTCCACCCGCCGCAGCCATTTGGTAGCAAAGAAATCGTTAGTGCTCATGGGTTGCACGAGCACGGTGAACAGTCCCAGACGGTTGCCGCCCCAGATGTCGGTGAACATCTGGTCGCCGATGACAGCCGTTGCTTCTGGAGCGGTGCCCATGAGTTCCATTCCGGTTCGAAATCCCCAACGCCGGGGCTTCATGGCCCAGGCAACGTAAGGGATGCTCAACCCTTCGGCAATGTGCTGTACCCGCCACCGATTGTTGGAATTGGAGGTTAAGCACAGTTTGAACCCCCGGGCTTTGGCCTCTGCTATCCACTTCCGTATCGCTTCCGGCACTTCATACCGATTGCGCACTACTAAGGTGTTGTCCAAGTCAAGGATAAGACCTTGGATGCCGTGTTTCTCCAACACCTCGAAGCGGAGTTCCAGCAACGAGGGCACGTAGAGTTTGGGGAGCAACATGCGCATTTTGCCAACTCACCGGCGAATTTCAGCAATGGCTCGCCGATGTTCAGCCAAGGTGCGGCTGAACACGTGGGAACCGTCCGGGCGGGCCACGTAGTACAAAGCCTCGGTTTTGGCCGGATGCAGGGCCGCTGCCAGGCTGGCCCGCCCGGGATTAGCAATGGGACCTGGCGGTAGGCCGGCATAGCGATAAGTGTTGTACGGCGAATCCACCCTCAAATCCCGGTAAAGTACTCGCGACTTGTGTTCCCCCAGGGCGTACAAAACCGAAGCATCGCATTCCAGCCGCCAGTGACGCTCCAAGCGGTTGTAAAGCACCCCGGCAATCAAAGGTCGGTCCCGTTCCGTTCGGGCCTCTCGTTCCACCAAAGAGGCCAGAGCAACAATTTCGTGGCGGCTGAGGCGGGGTTGGGCCGTTTTCACCAAGTCGGCATAAACCTCCTCAAACCGCTTTACCTGCAGGGCAATCAAGTCCCGGGCCGAAGCCCCCACCGGCAGGCGATAGGTGTCCGGAAACAGGTAGCCCTCTAAGGTCTGCCCGACTGGCAGACCCTTGACTCCGAACTCGCTCGCCCTTTCGGTAGCCCAGCGGAGGTATTCAGCCGCCGGGCCGAACCCCTCCTGTTCCCAGCGCTCTGCCATTTGCCGCAGAGTGAAGCCTTCCGGGAAGGTAATCCACCGCACCGCTACCTCACCCGCGGTCAGCCGGTCGAGAATTTCCTGCGGCGTAAGATGGGGACTAAGTTCGTACTGTCCCGCTTGCAGGGAAGCAGCCTTTCCCTGGCGTTTGGCCAGATGAATGAAAATCCAAGCCCGGCGGATGAGGCCTTCCCGCTCCAACTGATGGGCAATTTTACTCAGAGACGCCCCCGGAGGGATGGTGACCAAGCGCGGGGCCGCGGTAAGGCTTACCGGTTGGCACGCCCACCGCAGGGCTACCAGGGCCCCTGTCACTCCGAGCAGCATAACCAAAAGTCCAACCCTCACCCACCCCCAGACGGCTTGACGGTTCCGGAGGGAAACTTCTTTGCCCTTGGTTTCGACCTTTTCCTCCCCTTCAGCGGGGGAATCCATGGCCGCCGGGGTTTCCTCCTCCCTCTCCTCAGTTGGTTTACTCTCTTCAGCCATGGAGAGCCAAGTAATCCTCCAGAATTACGGCTGCGGCCACCGCATCGCGGCGAACTGCTCGCTCCTCTGGGCGCAGGCCCAGGGCTTGCAGTCGTTCTTCGGCTTCCACCGTGCTCAAACGCTCGTCTTGCAGAGCAGTAGGCACATCCAATTCCTCCTCTAACCGCCGGGCAAACTCCTGGGCCTGTTCAGCGGCTGGGCCGGTGGAACCGTCCATGTTCAGGGGCAGTCCCACTACAATCAGGTCCACCCGATAGCGAGTAGCCAGGGCACGCAGTTCCTCTAAATCCCGCGACCGGCTGCGCCGCGTAATGGTGTAGAGCGGTTGAGCGGTGCGTCCTTCGGTTTCTCCCACCGCACAGCCAATGGTTTTCTCTCCCCAATCAAGAGCCAGGATTCTCACTCAACTGCCTCCGGGCCAGGGCCAAACCTTCCGCTAAGGCGGCAGCCAACTTAGAGGGGTCGCGTCCTCCGGCCTGAGCAAAGGTCGGCCGCCCTCCCCCCCCACCACCCACCACTCGGGCCGCCTCGCGGACAATGTTGCCTGCATGTAAGCCCCGTTTGGTCAGAGGTTCGGCCACCTTGCACAACAGCACTACCTTCCCCCCGCTTACCGTGCCCAACAGGGCTACCCCATTCTCCAAGCGCTCACATACCCGGTCGGCCAGCGTTCGTAGGGCCTGAGGGTCTACCCCCTCCACCGCCTCGGCCACAATGGAGGCGCCATTGACCTTTACCACCCGTGCCAAGAGCATTTCCAACTGAGACATCGCTTGCTGCTGTTGGCTGGCTTCCAATTTCCGCTCCAAGTTGCGTACTTGCTCCAGCAGCGTCTGCATCCGGGTGGGCAGTTCCAAAGGGGGAACGTTCAGCAAGGTGGCAGCCTGGGCCAAAGTTTCCTCCCGCTGACGCCAGTAGTCCAGCGCCGCCGGACCGACCAGAGCCTCTATGCGCCGCACGCCGGCTCCAATGCTGCTCTCGCTGACGATATGTACCGGCCCGATGTCCCCGGTAGCCTGTACATGGGTGCCACCGCACAGTTCCCGACTGACTCCTTCCCCGATTTCTACCAGGCGCACGATGTCCTCGTATTTCTCCCCGAACAGAGCGATGGCGCCCTGTTCCCGGGCCTGGGGCAGGGGCAGCAGTCGGGCCTGGACAGGATAATTGGCCCAAACCTGCTCGTTGACCCACCGCTCCACCCGGGCCAACTGTTCTGGTTCCACCGCCGCATAATGGGAGAAATCAAACCGCAGCCGGTTGGCCTCCACCAAAGAACCTGCCTGTAATACATGGGTGCCCAATTCTCGCCGCAGGGCTGCATGTAGCAAGTGGGTCGCTGTGTGGGCGCGGCGAATTGCTTCTCGACGGGCGACGTCCACCTCTGCCGTGACTTCTTCCCCTACCCGCAAAGCAGGGCCTTCCACCACCCGGCAGCGGTGGAGGAAACGCTCGTTTTTGTCTTTGAGGGTGTCGCAAACTTCCACTTTCCCTTCCTTCCGCTGCCACCAGCCGCGGTCTCCAACCTGCCCCCCACTTTCCGCATAAAACGGCGTACGGTCAAGCAGAACCCAACCTTCCTCACCCGGCTCTAAGGCTTCCCTTCGCTCTCCACCTACGAGGATGTTGCGCTGAGGGTCTAATTCACTTCCCACGGCAATGGCAACTACTGTGCCATGAGCCCGGGTGGTGTCGTAGCCTAAGAAGTCGGTATCCGGTGGCAGGTCGTTGAGCAAGTCGTCGGCGAAGTCGCCGTGGGAGATGCCCGGTCCGGTGCTGCTGACTCGCTGGTGTGCCTCCTCCGCCAGGGCATAACCTTCTTGGTCTACCCTTAGGCCCTGGGCAACAGCAAAGGCTTCCGTCATTTCCAAGGGGATGCCGTAAGTGCTGTACAGGTCATAGGCCACCCGCCCATCGACCGCCAGTTGACCGGTGGCCCTCGCTTCCGCCAGTACCTCATCCACCCGGGGCAGATTGCGTTCCAAGGTCTGCTGGAACCGGGCCTCTTCAGCCTGCACAACTTCCATGATGGTGTCCAAGCGTTCCTGCACCTCGGGATAGGGTCGGGCCATGAGGCGGGCGATGGTAGGGGCCAGTTGGTAGAGGAAAGGCTGCTCAATACCCAGGGTACGTCCATAGTAGGCCGCTCGCCGCAGGAGACGACGCAGCACACTGCCCCGGCCCTTGTTGCTGGGCAGGGCTCCATCGGCGATGGCGAAGGCCAGCGCCCGGGCGTGGTCAGCGATTATTTTAATGGCCACGTCGTCCTTCGGGTCAACCCCATAGGCCACCTCGGACCGGCCCAGTTCCCGCGCCAGGGCCACAATTTGCTCCACTATGGGATAGACCAAGTCGGTGTCGAAAATGGTGGGCACCTCCTGCATGGCCGCAGCCACCCGCTCCAGACCGGCTCCGGTGTCAATCCCCGGCCGGGGCAGGGGAACTAAGGTGCCATCCGGCTGCTGGTCGTACTGCTGGAAGACCAAGTTCCACAGTTCGGCGAAGCGGTCTCCCCTGCCTTTACCAGGACGGTCTTCCTCACCCAAAGCCGGACCCCGGTCGATGAAAATCTCGGTGCAGGGGCCGCAGGGTCCAGAAGTCCCCACCGGCCCCCACCAGTTGTCCTCCTTGCCAAAGCAGACCACCCGGTCCGCCGGCACACCCACCTCTTCCGTCCAGAGGCGAAAGGATTCCTCGTCCTCCTCGTAAACGGAGACCCAAAGCAGTTCCTCTGGAATGCCCAGCACCTCCCGGACGAACTCCCAGCCCCAAACAATGGCCTCCTCCTTGAAATAGTCGCCAAAACTGAAGTTGCCCAACATCTCGAAGAAGGTGCAATGGCGGGCAGTATGGCCCACGCGGTCCAAATCGTCGGAACGCAGGCACTTCTGACAGGTGGCCAAGCGGGAATGCGGAGGCCGCTCATTGCCCAAGAAGTAGGGCACGAAGGGCTGCATTCCTGCGCTGGTAAACAGCGTGGAGGGGTCCTCCGGGATGAGAGAGGCACTGGGCAAGACCCGGTGGTCTTTGCGGGCAAAGAAGTCCAAAAACATTTGGCGCAGTTCGTCAGCCCTCATGTAAGTCCTCCTTCAGTAAGCATGGTCAGCATCACGCATCACGGACGTTATTTCCCCTGTCCGGCGCCTCCTTCTCGTCCGTTGTCTTTTCTTCCGCCCTGGTTTCCTCGGTTGCGGTGGTCGCCTTGACCTCCTCAGGTTCCTCTCCTTTTGGTAGGGGCGCAGTCAGTTGCGGGAAATAGTGAACCAAGACCACTTTAATACTGGCCGCCACCGGTGCTGCCGCAATCATGCCTACGGCCCCGAAAAGTTTTCCCCCGGCCATCAAGGCAAACAGAAGCAGCAAGGGATGTAATCCCACTTGCTCTCCCACTACTTTGGGGGCAATCATAGTATCAGACAGGAAATTGATGACCAGCATTGTTGCGGGCGTCACCAGGCCTGCAATCCAGGAATAGCCACTCGTGATGTAAGCGATAATGGCCGCAATAGCCGCACTCACCGGCGCCCCAAAGTAGGGCACCAACGAAAGCACTCCCGCCAAAATTCCCAACACCAGCACGTATTTTATGCCGAAGATGAAATGCAAAACTTCCAAAGCCAGGGTATTGGCCACCAAAACGATGAAAGAGACCAGCAATTGGCCCCGCAAATATCCGCCCAGCACTCGACTGACATCGCGGCTGATACGCAGCACCGTCTCCCGCTGAGCGGCCGGAATTAAAACGCGCAGCCGCAAACGGAGGGGGTCATAATCCCGCAGAAAATAGTAAGTGGTGAAGGGCAACAACACCAGCACCCACACCTTGGAAATACCACTGGCCAACCAGGAACCCAAAGCACTTAACCGCTCAAAGAGCCATTTGCTCACCACCGCTGCGTCCACTTGGGATTGCCATTCTTGGAGACCGTCCCGTACCATTTGTCCCAACGTTCCCGGCAGCCGCGTTTGTTCCAGCCAATTCTGCCAACCGATTAACCACGTTTCCAAAGTCGTTTGCAGTTGGTAGGCATAGTTAGTCGAATACTGCACTAAATCCCGGGCCTGGTCAATCAGCGCAGGTACAATGAACAGCAGAATCAGCACGAAGACAGCGAAGAATAGACCATATACCCAAAGGATACCTCGAATCCGTGACATTCCTTGTCGCTCAAGGAAATCCAAAACTGGGTCCAACAAGTAAGCCAGGACAAAAGCCAGGACGAAAGGTGGCAGCAGGGAGCGCAGCCAGAAAAGTATGCCCAGCAGGGCCAGGCCGACGGCTGTCCACATTAGGATGCGCCACCACATGCGGTTTTATCCTTCCGTGAGAAACTCGCGCAACTTGCGCAAAGCCCGCCGCTGCAGGCGGGAAACGTGCATCTGAGAGATGCCCAGACGAGCGGCTACTTCCGTCTGGGAAAGGTCTTCAAAGTAACGATAACGAATAATAAGCTGCTCGCGGGGCTCAAGGGAAGCAATAGCCGCCTCCAACATGGCCCGCTGGTCGAAGTTCTCCAGGCCCTGGTCTACCGTTCCCACCCCGTCCAGAGTGGTACGGGTTCCCTCTTCCTCCGGATGCAAATCCCCTTCTAAGGAAATCAACTCATAGGCCTGGCCCATTTCCAGAGCGGCGATGGTATCTTCCACACTGGCTCCAATTTCGCGGGCAATTTCCTCATAGGTGGGGGAGCGGTCTAAGCGCTGGGAAAGGGTTTCGATGGCTCTGTTGGCCGCCAGATTTAACTCCTGCAGGCGACGGGGGACTTTCATCGCCCACCCCTTGTCGCGAAAGTAGCGTTTAATTTCGCCCAGGATGGTAGGCATGGCATAGGTGGAGAACTTGGTTCCCTTATTGGGGTCGTAACGGTCTACCGCATTGATAAGGGCCACGATACCCTGCTGCACCAGGTCCTCCAAGGGCTCACCTCGATTGGCGAACCGGCGGGCAATGCTCTGAACCAGGGAGAGGTGCATTTCGATGAGCCGCGTGCGCAGTTCCTCGTAGCGAGGGGAGCCTCCCCGCTGGAGCCGGCGCAGTTCGCGGAACAGTTCCGTAGTATCCACCTCTTGCCATTCGTCGAGGGGCAGGCCATCCGTGCTCATGGGTCTTTATCTCCCAACGCGCTTGACCAGCCGGAAGCCAGGGGGACCTTGGGGCGGAGTTTGAATGGCAACCTCATCCATGAGGCTCCGCATCAGCAGCAAACTCAAGTTGGCCTCCTCCACTTCCACCATCCGCTGCAAAGCCGCCGCCAAATCGGTTGCCTTTAAGGGCGTGCTTTCATCTACCACTCCGCACACTTGGAGGACCAACTGCTCCGGTTCAATGGTACATTGTACCTTTACCTCCCCCTCCACCCCGGCCGCCTTAAACTGGGCAATGAGACTGGTACAGGCTTCCCCTACCGCCAACTTGAGGTCCTCAATGTCATCATAAGTGAAAGCCATCCGGCAGGCCACGCCGGACACGGCTAAACGAACCACACATACATATTCCGGTCGGCTGGGGATGACGAGGGATACATAACGGCTATTTCGTGTTTCCATGCTGTTCCTCACTCCCCTCCCCTAAAATGGCCAGGGCCTCTTCTTCCGTTTGGCACAGGGCGAACAATTGGTTCAACCCCGTGATGTCGAAGAGACGCAACAGCCGGGATTGGGTACAAATCAGGACCAAATTCCCCCCCCGCTCCCGGGCCCGAGCCCGTCCCCCCACCAGGGCACCCAAACCCGTGCTATCCAAGTATTGCACCCCCTCTAAATTAACAATCAGGCGGGTGTAACCTTCCTCCAAAGCGTGAACAATAGCCTCCCGCAAACGGGGAGCAGTATAGATTTCCACCTCCCCTTGTACTTCCAACATGGCTACCCCACCCGGTCGCGGTCGAAGGTGAATCTGCAATTGTTCCACCGTTATTCCTCCGCCAAGCCTAATTAAGAGGTTATCTCCGCCTCTACGACGGGTTCCACCTCGTCCCCTTCGTTGGGAGAAGCAGAAACCGGTGAAGGTGGCTTAGGCCGGGACTGGCGCCATTCCTCCAAGTGGTCGAGGAGGCGATTGGTAACCCCTTTTGCTTGCTGCTGCCAAGATTTCCATTGGTGGCGCAGCACCCCCCAGGTTACGCTTCCCCTCTGGGGTGCGCACAGGAGTCCCACTACCAAGCCACAAGCCGCTCCCAAAGATAAAGCCCCCAAGACCATTAACACTTGCTCATTGCTCTTCCGTTCGCTCATCACTTTGTACCCCCATTTGCACCCTGAAAAGGATGCTTGATACTGGATGCTGGAGGTCAGTATCAAGTATCCAGTATCGAGGTGGAGGGGCGGTAGCCTCCTGCCTCCTGCATTGTGCATCCTGTATCCTAAACCTGGTTTGCGAGCCTAACGAACCCGCGGCTTAGACCCAAACCTCAGAAAACAAAGGCCGACGAGATAGGGGGAAAAGCCCCGCCATGCCGTGCGTCCCGTGAGTTTTACCCGTAAGGGCCAAGTGGGTGCCCTCCCGAACATTTTACGTTCTCTCCGCCGGCGGGAACTCCCGCCCAGAGACCTCGCGCCATGCCCGGAGCCGGGCTCCCCTCAATGTGATGCTGGGTGAAAACCGGCAAGGACGTTCACGCACACAGCAGGGCTTTTCTCCTTCTAAATACTAACACATTTTGCCCAAAATTGCAAGAGGGTAGCGCGAATTTTTTTCCCGTCTGAAGAAGTTGTCCGCTGGCAGGAGGAATCGCTGCCCATTTGGCGAAAGGTCAACCGACTAACCAACCCACAAGGGAGAATGGGAACCGGTGCACCGGCATCAGCGCGGCACACAGGGAAAACGGAACTGGGTCGGGCTGGTGGTGGGGGGCCTCTGGGGAGTGGGATTGTGGCTTTCCCCAACCAGCGCCAGGGATTTTACTTTTGCCCACCTCAGCGACACCCACGTGGGCAATCCCGGCTCGGCTGAGGCCCTGGCCCAGGTACTGAGGGAATTGGGAGCCAAAGACCCGCGCCCTGCTTTCATTCTCCATACTGGCAACCTCACAGAATTTGGCACCCCAAGGGACTGGCGGGATTACTCCGCTTTAGTATCTGCCTCACCGGTTAGGGTTTTCTCGGTCCTGGGCAGCCATGATGTTAAGTGGTCAGGTTTTGGTCGGCAGGAATTTGCCCGCCGTTTTGGACCGTCCCAGTACTGGTTTGACTGGCAGGACTGCCATTTTGTGGGTCTGAACAGTACGGTGCTCTTGCGAGGGGAAGGACACTTTGGCCCGGCGCAGTTGGAGTGGCTGCGGCGGGAGTTGGTCCCTGTGCCGCCGAACACGCCCTTGTTCCTGTTTTTCCACCATCCTCCGGAGCGCATTGACGACATCTCTGAATTGCTGACTTTGCTGGCCGGTCGCAATGTGGCCCTGTTTCTGGTGGGCCACGACCGTGCTCCCCGGTTTTACCGGTACCAGGGCTACCCCGTGCGCGTGGTGGGGCAGACCTTCGCTGACATTGGAGGATATGATTTGGTACGAGTGCAGGACGAAGTTATCACCATCTCTTCCTACCGCCGGGGGCAGGACACACCGCGAGAAGAGTTCACCGTACCCCTGCGACCACAACCCCTCCCTTTTGTCCGGGTGGAACAGCCTTTACCCTATACGACCGTTCCCTCTCCCTTCCCCTTGGTAGCCAAGATGGAGAACTTAGCCCCTTCAGCAGAAGAGCCCCTCGCTTTGACCGCGGAATACTGTGTGGACGGAGGGCCTTGGTATCCGCTGTCGGTGACGGACCACCGGGCAGAGGGCGAGGTGAATTACCTGAGGTGGGGTGGGTTCTTCTCCGGGGCCCATCGCTTGACCGTCCGCTTCCGTCAAAGGAGGCAGGTTATAGGCCAGCAGACCATCAGTTTCTATGCTGAACTCTCGGGGCCAGTCTGGGCCCGCTGGCGGCGGCGCCTGCCCGACAGCGTACGCACGCAGCCAGTGGTGACCACCTCAACGGTGTACATCGGCAGCAACGACGGCCGGCTGTACGCCCTGGACGCCCACACGGGCGAAATCCTCTGGGAGCGAGCCACCGACGGCCCTATTCTCTCTTCCCCTGTGCTCGCCCAGGAGGTTATCTACTTTGGCTCTATGGACGGCATGCTCTACGCCGTTGATGCCCAATGGGGTCGCCTCCGCTGGCGATTTGCCACCGGGGGCCCTCTTTTGGGCCCGCCCACGGTCGCTGAGGGGCGGGTGTACATCGGCTCGGCCGACGGCTTCCTGTACGCCGTCCAGACGGAAACCGGGAAGGAGGTCTGGCGCTACCCCGCCGGAGGGATGGTGCAGGCGAAGCCCTTGCTACATCGGGGACGGCTTTACTTTGGCAGTTGGAACCAAACCTTCCACTGCGTAGAGGCGGCCACGGGTCAACGGGTGTGGACCCAGACCATTGGTCGCAGCCGCTACTACAGCCCCGCAGCGGCCTACCCCGTGGCCCTGGGCGACCGGGTGTACGTGACCGCCCCAGACCAGAAACTCTACATCTTAGAAGCCAACACCGGCCGTCTCCTCAGCGAGCAGACCGCCCAAGCCTATGACTCCCTGGGCCGGACGGCCGACGCAGTGCTGGTGCGGGCGGTGGACAGTCACCTGTACGCCTACGAACCCGATGGCCGGGTGCGGTGGAAGACCCTGTTAGACTGGGGCTGGGACCATGCGGCCATTATGCCCTTCACCGCCGATGACCTGATTTACACCGGCAGCAAACCCGGCTGGGTGTACGCCCTGACCAGCGACGGCGTGCCCCTATGGAAGTACCGCCTGACCACGGGTTTCATGCTCTCCACGGTGGGCGTGGGAGACCACCTCGTCGTGGGAGGAACCTTAGACGGCATGGTCACAGCCCTGGAATGGGAGGAATCGGAGGCCGAACTGCAGGCCGCCCCCTGAACAGGGAAAATGGCCTTCAGCGACGTGCGAACTTTTGAGGGGGAGGTTCTGACCGGCTCCCTGCGGGGCTTTTTCCCGGCGGGGGGCGAGGTCATCGTGAGCCGGGCGCCGGGGCGTTTGGATGTGCTGGGAGGGGTCATTGACTACACCGGGGGGACAGTGTGCGAGATGCCCCTGCGGGAAGCAGCCGTGTTGGGCTTGCAGAAACGGCCGGACCGGCAGGTGCGAGTTCGCAGCCTGAACGCAGAGGCCGAGGGCTTAACCCCGGAGTGGACGTTCGCCCTGGACGACCTGCTCGCTTGCGCTGACTATCCCCAGGCGCAGGAGTTCTTCCGCCGCGAACCCGGCATCCACTGGACGGGCTACGTGGCCGGGGCGTTTTACGTTCTGGCCCGGGAGCGAGGCGTGAGGTTCCCAGCGGGAGCCAATTTGGCCCTGCGCAGTGAGGTGCCTCTGGGCGCGGGAGTGTCCAGTTCGGCCGCGTTGGAAATTGCGGCCATGCAGGCGATTTGCCTGGCCTACGGGCTGGAGTTGGACGGACTGACTAAAGCCCGCCTGGCGCAAATGGTAGAAAATCGAGTCGTCGGAGCCCCCTGCGGCCTGATGGACCAACTAACCTCACTGCTGGGCCGGGAATACGAACTGCTCATTATCCGCTGCCAGCCGGACGTTATCGAGGGGAGCGAACCCCTGCCAGAAGGGGTACAGGTGGCTGGCATCAACTCGGGGGTGAAGCACAGTGTCGGCGGCTCACGCTACACCGATGCCCGCGTGGGGGCCTACATGGGCCACAAAATTATTCTCACCCTGTTGCAGGAATGGGGCACGACCGGCCAGGAGGACCCCTTTCGCGGCTACCTGTCCCAGGTGCCGCCGGCGGAGTTCTGGGCCGTTTATCGTCCGCACCTGCCCGCACAGATGCGGGGACAGGAGTTCTTAGACCGCTACGGGGACATCCTGGATGCGGTCACCCGCGTGGAACCCGACCGGGTGTACAAAATCCGCAGCCGGGCGGAACACCATGTCAGCGAAAACGCCCGCGTGGCCGAGTTTCGCCGCTGCTTGGCCAGTTACGCTCGCACCCGTGACCAGCGGTTCCTCCGCCGGGCCGGACGGCTAATGTACGCCTCCCACTGGAGTTACAGTCGCCGCTTGGGAATGGGGGCCGCGGAGACCGACCTCTTGGTCCGCTTGGCACGCTCGCTGGGGGAAGAACGGGGCGTTTACGGAGCGAAAATCACCGGAGGTGGCAGCGGCGGGGCAATTGCCCTCTTGGGAGATGACCGCCTGCCCGCGGCCGTGCGGGAGATTGCTCAGCGGTACGAGGCAGCCACCGGCCTCACTCCCGATGTGTTTTTAGGTTCCTCTCCCGGCGCCGAAGCCTTCGGCCACCGCTTGATGAGATGGGGATGACCATCATTTACGGGGGAGAGTGCAGGGCTGCTATCAATTCCCCGGCGGTCCGCACTGCCCGTACGGGGAGCCCCAAAGCCTGCTCTAAGTCGCTTAAGGAGAGGTCGTCCAGGAAAAGTCCCTCCTCGTTGAGGGCTGCGCCGGGCACCAGCACCCAATCTCCCAGCCTCCGTCCCCGTAGGGCCGTTAAAATGTCCTGCCCGGCCAGCAACCCGGCTACGGTGACCGTAGGCCCGAAGAACTCGTTGCGCACGGGCACGAGGGTCACCGCAGAAGGAACTTTTTCGTTCTCGCGGGCGAAGAAGTCGCCCAACACCCGCGCTCCCAGTTCACCGGTAACCAGGGTCACCTCAGGCGGGGGAGTTGAGCGACGGGGTCGGCGGGCAGTCAACGTCGCCAGGTCATCTAAAAATAGGCGGGTCAAGCCCACGCCGTTTTCCATCTGGGGAAAATCGTCATAATACTCAGCCGGGGGAAGCCGCCGTCGGGCCAGGAAGAAAAACTCGTCGGCCGCATACACCCAGTTGCAGTCAGATTCCCGCTTCGAGCGAGCCTGCCAGGTTTCCAGCTGGGCAAGTACCCCTCGGGCTTCGGCCTGAGTATAGGGGCGCAGGTTGGGATGCCGCTGGTACTTGGTCAGGCCCACCGGCACCACTGCCACCGAGAGCAATTGCGGTCGCAAGGCCGCCAAATCTCGCAGGCTACGTTCCAACTCCGGCCCATCGTTTAGGCCTGGGCAGAGCACCAGTTGCGCGTGCACTTCAATTCCTGCGGCGCACAGCCGCCGTAGCCAGACCCAGCCGGCATTGGCCTGAGGGTTGCCGAACAGGTATGGCCGCAGCGCGGGGTTAGTGGTGTGGACCGAAACGTACAGCGGACTGAGCCGCTGGGCCCGGATGCGCTCAAAGTGGGCCTCCGTCAAGTTGGTCAGGGTAATGAAGTAGCCGTGGAGAAAAGAAAGGCGGTAGTCATCGTCCTTGAGGTACAGGGTAGGCCGCAGGCCGGGTGGATTCTGGTCCACGAAACAGAAGAGGCACTGGTTGTTGCACCGGCGCAGGGGAGTGAAAAGTTCCTGGGCGAAATGCAAGCCCAGTTCCTCTCCGGTTTCCTTCTCTCCTGCGCACTCCCAGACCTCTCCCCGGGGCTTTTCCACCCGCAGGGTTATCCGGTCGCGGGCCGTGTGGTAGAGGTAATCAATCACGTCTTGGGGAGGGTAGCCGTTGACGGTCAGGAGCCGGTCGCCCGGTTCCAGTCCCCAGGCGGCCGCAAGGCTACCTGGCGCGACGGCCTCAATGACCGCCTGCGGCTCCGGGAGGTGCTCCGGCCGGGCGGAACCCGGTGGGATAATGTTCGGTGAAGGAGGGAGCATGAGGGACGAACCTTTGTTTTTCCTCTGCCCGCTTACAGGGCCTCTGCGCCTTCTTCGCCGGTGCGGATGCGAATTACCCGTTCCAAAGGCAGGACGAAAATCTTCCCGTCGCCGATTTCGCCCGTGCGGGCCGCCTTCAACAGAGTGTCCACCACTTCGTCCACCAGGTCGTCCGTAACGGCCACTTCGATTTTGATTTTGGGCAGCAGGGAGACGGTGTATTCGCTGCCCCGGTAGAGTTCGTGCCGTCCCCGCTGCCGCCCACAGCCGCGCACGTCCGTAACGGTCATGCCCAAGACCCCAATCTCGTTCAGGGCCTCCTTTATCTCCGCCAATTTCATGGCCCGGGTAATGCATTCGATTTTCTTCATCGCTCTCCACCTCCCTTCCCCTGCGAGACCTCTTCCTCCAACTACTGCTTCCCTTCGCGCAGCCAGGGCATCAGACGGCGCAGTTGGGTTCCTACTTGCTCGATGAGGTGTTCCTGTCCCCGGCGGCGCAAGGCGTTGAAGACAGGGGCATTGGCCTGATTTTCCAGAATCCACTCGCGGGCGAAGCGGCCCGTCTGGATGTCTTCCAGCAACCCCTGCATGGTTTGACGGACGTGTTCGTCAATGACGCGCGGCCCGCGGGTCAAGTCCCCATATTCGGCGGTGTTGCTTACGGAGTAGCGCATCCAACTTAGACCTCCCTCATTGATGAGGTCCACAATCAGTTTCAATTCGTGCAGGCACTCGAAGTAGGCCATTTCGGGTGAATAGCCGGCCTCCACCAGGGTCTCAAACCCGGCCAGGATAAGGGCCGTACACCCGCCGC
>DTZQ01000063.1 GCA_012961305.1 Armatimonadota bacterium
CTTCGACCCGTACCTCGCCGACGATGACCACCCGCGGCGGGTGGTTGTCCACGATGACCCGGTCGGTGACTTTCACCGTGCGCTGCGGGTCGTCGGGGTTGTAGAGGCTGTCGTCGGCGGTAAGGCGCAGCAGGTATTCCCCGTCTTCTACTTTGGTGGTGTCCCATTCGTAGGAAGACTTCTGGTGCAATCCCTCGGCCAAGGTTTCCCAGGTTTGGCCGCCGTCGGGGGAGAACTCGATGGTAATGGTCAGGGCATCGCCATTTTCGTCCTTCGCCGACCACTTGATATTTTGCTTCTTCGACCACACCACGCTGCCCGCGGGAACCTTTACGGTCAATTGGGGAGGCTCATTTTGGCGCACGTAGGCAATGGTTACGTCTCGCAGGCAGGGCGTGCGCTCCGGCATGGTGGTACTCATCACCACCCGGTACTGCAGAAATCGGGCAGGGGGGCTGAGGATGCGGGCGCCGGAGAGAATTAAAGGAGGCGACCACTCGCTCCAACTGGCGTCGGGCCGCTGGGTGTTGCCGCTGCGGGTCTGCAGGTAGAGTTCGGTGCCCTCCGGCACCAGGGCGTTCCAATGCAACCGTCCCCAGCGGGCCACTCCTTGTGCGTCTAAAACTTGGGAGTTAAAGACCCCGTGCGGGGCGTAGGGCAGGGTCAGCCGGTACACTTCCGCCGGATTGCCAGTAACGGCGTAGAGGGTGCCCGGGGCGCCGAAACACATGTCCAAGACCTGGCTTACCTCGGGATGGAAGATGAGGCTGGCGGTGTCCTCCCGCAGGTGCAGGCGGTAAATCCCTCCGCCGCTGCCGGTACTGGCGTAAAGCCCCTCCTCTGCCAGCACCAACGACAGCACGTGGTCGGCTGGAGTGTCATAGAGCAACCGCGTTGCTCCTCCAGAGGTGAGTTGGAACACCTTGCCGTGGGGTGAAGTACCTGCGTATAGGTTACCCTGAGCGCCCACCGCTAAAGCAGGGATGGCCGTTTCTCCCGAGTCGAACAGGGCCGTGGTCTGGCCCGTGGGGGAAACTCTGTACACTTTGCCCCGATTGCTGGTGCCCAAGTACACATTGCCGCCTGCGTCCACCGCTAAGGAGAGGATATGGGCTTCGGGGCAGCGGTAAATTACCTCTCCCAGTCCATCAGCCAAGTTGATGCGATACAGCCTTGCCTCGCTGCCCGTACCGGCGTACAGATGGCCAGCGTCGTCGCGAACCAAAGCCCACACGTAAGTCTCTGGCGTGTCGTAGAAAATGAGGCTGCGCCCTTCGGGGGTGATTTTGTAGATGCGGCCGGTGGGAGCGGCTCCGGCGTAGAGGTTGCCCTGGGCGTCTACGGTCAGGCACAGGATTTCCGGCTCCTCGGCGTCGAAAAGTACCGTGGTTTCACCCTCTGGCGTGTGCCGATAGACTTTCCCCTCGTGGCCGCTGGCAAAGTACAGGTTCCCCGCGCGGTCTACTGTCACCGCCCAGAAAAAAGGTTCCTGGTCCACGAACAGCCGCTTCTGTGCGGCTGTGAGGCGAATCTCTCCGTCCATAGTCCAGGAGACGTTCTCTCCCTGGCCTTGGTTAAAGTCCTCGGCCTTGGTTTCCACCCAGGTTTTAGCCTCCCGTCCGTTCAACTCTGCGGGGGGTTTGCCCTTGCCCGGTTCGGCCTTCTTTTTTCCCTCTCCCTCCTCCTGGGCTTTTTCCTCCGCAGCCGGTCGCGCTCTCTGGCGAACCGCGCTGGTCGGCTCACTTAGGCGGTCAGGGAGCCCGGGAACGCCGGTGCTCATGCGGATGGTGCTTTTAGACCCTTCGGAGGGTTTCCCCGGAGCCGGCCGCCGCGCCTTGTCCCGGTCGTCTTCCACAATGGTAATGCTGAGCACCTGTTGCCCCTGAATAACCCATTTCGTCTTGACCACCAGACTAACTTCATCCCGGCCCTGCTGGACGCTGGAACTTTTGGCTCCGGTCATGATGCGGGAGATGGTGGGGGGAAGGAAGGGCAACCGTTCCCCGGCAATGGTCAAGTTAGTAGTGGGCAGGGCCAGGCGCACGACCAATTCGTCGCTGCGCTTGCTGTCGTTGAAGTTAGCCACCAATTGGGCCAGGTTCTCGGCCACAGGTTGGGGCAGGCCGAGGGGTTTGCGCAGGCGTTGGTCGTACAGTCCCCCGGCGACGCCCAAGCGGGCATTGCCCGGCGGAGTGTTTTCCGGGATTTTCAAGGTCAGGTTGAGGGTTTCCGCCTTGGCCTCGAAGGGCTTTAGTTCCACCACCAATTCGAGTTCGTCGCCGGGCTTGACCACATCGTTCTTGACCGCCACTTGTCCCAGACGGGCTGTGCGGCGGCCCCGCTGGATGGCAATCTCAAAGTTCACCTTCTCGATGTCCGTGGGGTCAAAGGGGTTGGCGGTGACCAAATTTACCATTTCCCTCAGGTCGGCCACGGCTTCCAAATCCAAGAATCCCCGTCCGTAGAACACATCTTCTCGCCGCAGGGGAGGCAGGCCCACTGGTTTGACCTCGGTGACGGTGGTGGCCATAGTGTCAGGCCGAGAGCCGAAGGTGATGGCTACGGCCTCGGAAACGGCAGCCAGGACGAGGCTCGGGGTCAGGTCCTGGTCCTGCACCACCTCCACCCGGACGGTGCGGGAGGAATGACGGTCGAGGTCTTTGATGGCGATAGTCACCGGCACCAGGCGAGGGGATTCGCCCAAGAGGCCCGCAATGCCCCAATAGCCGTCTTGCCGGAGGGTGCCGACGCTCTTCAGGGCAGCCGCAAATTTCAGGGAGCGGGAGAGGCTGGGCAGCACATCCACCACGTAGGCAGTCGTTAGGGGCAGAGCCACTCGCCCGCGTTGCATGAAGGAGTGCCCAAAGGCCAGGATTTGGTCCCCCTTGCGGTAAGTAACCGTGCCAAAGGACCCGGCCGTCATGTCCCCGCGCATCAACTGTACCCCTACGGCTGCGCCCGGCACCAGTTCCGCCGCCTCGTCACTCAGTACCCCACCCGGCCCGCGTACTGGCACCAGGCCGTAGGGAGCAAACAGGTCGGCCAGGGATTTCAGCCGCCGTTCGCTGAAACCGCTGACGATTAACATCCGCTCCACCGGCGTGAGGGTAAGGGTGTGGGGTTCCGGGCAGTAATCTGGCGGCAGCGGCCTCCGGCTCAGCAGGAGCCGGTCAAACCGTTCCCCTGCCAAGTACAGAGGCGGTTCTAACCGCTGGGCGGTGGCGGCGGGCGAAGGTGGAACCTCTTCCGACACCGGTTCCTCCATGGCAGCCAGCACTTTCAGCATGTCCTCAATGGGGGTCACGCCAGCGATGGGCTCTTTGGCAAAACTCCAGGCATAGGCCATGGCTCCAATGAGCCGCCCATTGATGTACACCGGACTGCCACTCATTCCGGCGAGGATGTTCGTCCCCCGCTCAACAATGGGGCCGTCCAAAATGCGAATGAGTATCAAATCGCCCCCAAGGTCCACCTTCTCCAAAATGCCCAAGACCTCTATGTGGAACTCCTCGATGCGGGTGCCTTTGAAGACCGTTTTGGCAGTGCCACGCATGCCGGCCTCAATTTCCTGCCGGGGCATGATTTCTGCCGGGTCGTAGGCCGGGGCTGCTGTAACCCGCAGCAAACCAATACTAACTAAAAAGCAAGCCCAATGAAGTGTGTATCTTCCCATGAGTGTTCTTCCTCAATAGTAAAACTGAGCAATTGGGCAATCACCACAGCCCTGCCACCGCGATACAGCCACCGCTGGCCACCCCGATGCAGGCCAC
>DTZQ01000064.1 GCA_012961305.1 Armatimonadota bacterium
CTCCTCAAGGTGCTCCATACACTCCTCAAGGTGCTCCATACGCTCCTCGAGGCGGTCCATGCGGCTGCGCAGTTCTCCGAACTGCTGGTCCATGTGCTCCTGCAGTTCCTCGAACCGACGGTCCATGTAGGCCACCAGTTCATTGATGATTTCCCTCAAATCCTCCTTGGTGATTGCTTCCGCCATTGATTGGCTTCCTTTCTTCACCCGGCTTGAACCCGGTCCACGTACTCGCCGGTGCGAGTATCCACCCGAATCACATCGCCGACGTTGATGAACAGCGGCACCTGCACTACGGCTCCACTTTCAATGGTTGCCGGCTTGCTGCCTCCGGTGGCGGTGTCCCCGCGCACCCCCGGGTCGGTGTCCACCACTTTGGCCTCAACGGTGATGGGCAGTTCCAGGCCCAACAGTTCACCCCGATGGAAGGTCAAGTCCACCTCCAGGCCGTCGCAGAGGAAGCGGGCGGCTTCTCCGACCTGTTCCTTGGTCAAGGTATGCTGGTCGAAATCCTCCAGGTCCATAAAAACGAACTCCTCTCCTGTGTTGTACAAGTACTGCATTTTCCGTCGGTCGAGAATTGCCGGTTCCATTTTTTCCCCGGCTCGGAAGGTTTTGTCCAATACCCGGCCCGTCTTGAGATGGCGCAGTTTGGTACGCACAAAGGCTCCGCCTTTGCCTGGCTTTACATGTAGGAACTCGATTATGCTGTACACCTCACCCTCCACCGCGATGGTCAAACCGGTGCGAAAATCACTGGTGGAAATCATGGCCTTTCAAACTCCTTTCCTGTAAAAGCATTCAACCCTCAATCTGAGACAAGAGGCCCGAGTTACTTGCGACCGCCAAAGGCCAAGCACCTCTCCTTTGGTGCCGCAGCAACTATTCGTTCAAACGTTATGCATCCTGCATCCTGTATCCTGTATAGTTTACACCAGAATAAGCCAAAAGTCAATAGCCTCAAACCTCCAGCAGGATGGATGGTTTAGCCGCCTGCGTGAGCACTTCCCTCCCCTCCTCGGTGACGAGGACCAAGTCTTCAATCCGCACCCCGCCCCACTGGGGGAGGTAAATCCCTGGTTCCACCGTGACCACCATACCGGCCTTCAGGGTATCCTCGCTGGTAGAAGAAAGCCGCGGGGCTTCGTGGACCTCCAGACCTACACCATGTCCCAAGCCATGTCCGAAGGCCTCCTCGTAGCCGGCCTCCGCGATGAGGTTGCGCGCCACGGCGTCAACTTCTGGGCCAGTACGACCGGGGCATGCCGCTTCCAGGGCGGCGACCTGAGCGCGGTAAACCAGAGCGTATACTTCCTGCTGCATCGCGTCCGCCTTGCCCAGGCATACCGTCCGGGTCAGGTCCGAACAGTACCCGTCCTTCATCGCTCCCAAGTCGAAGACCACCAAATCCCCCGGCTGAATTGCCCGCTCAGAAACGGTAGCATGGGGCAAAGCCCCATTCGGCCCCGAAGCCACGATAGGGGGAAAAGCGGCAGCCTCCGCCCCCGCCCGTTTGAGAAAATACTCCGTTTCTATTGCCAAATCGCGCTCCGTGACCCCCGGTCGGAGGTAGGAGAGGATGTGAGCAAAGGCTTGGTCGGCCAGTTCTACAGCGGCCCGGATGGCGGTCAATTCTGCCTCCTCCTTTATCTGCCGCAGTTCCTCTACCAGTCCCGTTGTCGGGATGAGAGTATTGGCAGGGATTTCCTCCGTCCAGGCATTGTGCTCGTCCACGGTTACCGCCTGGGCCTCAAATCCCAATCGGGCCAAGTTCAGGTCTTTGAGGGTCGCAATTAGCGTTTCTCGATGTTGGCCCTGCTCGGCTTTGACCAACTCGAAGTCCGGTGCCTGCTGCGCGACTTGGGTGAAATATCGGAAGTCGGTGACGACCAACTGCTGGTCCGCCGTGATGATGAGCGCCCCCGCCGAACCGCGGAAGCCACTCAAGTAAGCCACGTTGGTGCGGTTAGTCACCACCAATCCCTCCAATTCCTGCTCCGCCAAAACCTTGCGCAGGGCTTCCACACGTGCGGAACTCATTAGCGCCACCTCTTTTGCACCACGTCTTTCGCTGCCCGCAAGGCTAACAGGTAACTGTTCACCCCGAACCCGCTGATTTGCCCGTACACCACGGGGGCAGTTATGGAATGGTGACGAAACTCCTCGCGGGCGTAGATGTTGCTCAAGTGCACTTCAATGGTCGGCAGGCGCACGGCTTGAATGGCGTCGCGAATGGCAACGCTGTAGTGGGTGTAAGCGGCCGGATTGATGATAATGGCATCGGCCCACTCCCGGGCATCGTGTAAAGCCTCTATGATTTCTCCCTCGCTGTTGTACTGAATGATGCGCACCTCCACTTCTAACTCCTGCGCCAGATTCTCAATCTCCCGGTTAATCTCCGCTAAGGTATGGCTCCCATATACCTCTGGATCCCGCACGCCCAAGAGGTTCAGATTGGGCCCGTGAATAACGCAAATCCGAACCATAATTTACTCTTCTCCTTCGGAATTATAGCATAGCAAAAAACCCCCGTTTTGTCAACCGCACTTGACAACGAAGGCCATAGTAGGTACAATGCAATTATGCAAGTGGTGGAGTATGCCTCCAGCGGGGGAGTAGTACTGGACAGCGGCAGGGTACTGTTGGTACGCAAACGCGACGTGCCGGAGGTGCGTTTGCCCAAAGGCCATATTAACCCCGGCGAGAGCCGGAGGGAAGCAGCCGTGCGGGAAGTACGGGAGGAAACTGGCTACCTGGCGGTGCAACCCGTAGCCGATTTGGGCACGCAGTTAGTTGAGTTTGAGCACGAGGGGCGATGGATACGGCGGTGGGAATCCTACTTTGCCATGGTGTTGACCAATCCCACCCGTGGGCCGCGGGCACCCGAAGAGGAAGCCAAGTTCGAGGTCTTTTGGGCTCCGGTAGAAGAAGCCCTGGAACTGCTCACCTTTGAAAGTGAGCGTGAGTTCCTACGCCGGGCCCTACAACGCTGCCCGGAAAAGTCCTGCTCGCCCAGTTGTTCACCCACAAAAAACCCCCGGCACCTAATCCGTTCCGGGGGTTGAAAGGTTTCCCACTCTGCTGGGCAGGGTTCAATTGTCAATGGGGTCACAGATGAACCGGAGGAAACCTCCCACATCTAAGACGTGAAATTTGGCATGGCCATCAGCGTAGACCGTGGGAGTCCCTCCCACCGCTCGCCCCGAGGTAACCTGGCTGTCAGATACCCCATAGTGCGCTCCGAAGGAGTTGCAGAAGATGATGAAGTCTGAGGCGGGTTGGGTAAAACGGGACATGGGTTGGCCACAAGCAGTGAACCGGTGAATGTCGGCTGCCGTGTAACCGAAGGGTTGACAGTACCCGGCAATCAGAATAGCCGCCAAATCGTTGTAGGAGGGGTCATAGCAGCGATAGCCATACGAACCCGCCGTATCCGCGTAGATAAGGCCCTGGGCATTGCGTTTCACCGGGTCGTCTAAGGTGGGACAGTGGAACAACTGGTCATTCTTGTGGTACGGCGCCAGCACATCTACCAGCCAAAGGGGCCCATTGCCTCGGCCTCCGGTCAGGTGCGCTTGATGGGTACCCGCGGGATAATCTTCTGAGTCCTGATTGGCGACAGGGAACATCTCATCGTAATCCTGCACGTACATCATGAGCGCGTTCCCCAACTGCTTCAGGTTAGAGATACAAGTGGTCAGCCGGGCCTTTTCCCGCGCCTTGGCAAAGACGGGGAAAAGGATAGCGGCGAGAATGGCGATGATAGCAATCACCACCAGCAACTCAATTAAAGTAAACCCCCGCTGATGAGACCTTCGATCCTGCATTTTGGCTCCTCCTTTCGTCCTCAAATTAGTGGCTACCTCTCCGATTCCACCCCCATCCGGTTTAGGAGAGGGCCTTTGGGCCTCGTCTGCAACACGGGGGCTAAGTTGACCAATATTTGGCGTCGCGGGAAACCGCTATTATTATACCACATGTTTCCCACATTATCAAGTTCTAAACACAATGACGATAACTTGACAATGTTTCACCGCCACACGCTAAGAGGGTGGAAGTTGTTCGTATTCGCGGTAGCGGTAAGATAACCATCGCTTTGCCATTTACGCCTCCTCAGTTGCTAATTAACAGGTATCAAAGCCAAGTAATCGAAGTTCAAACCGCGTCCGTTCCCCCAGGGCGATTTTTCGCCTCCCACCATTATAACCAATTAGTATTGTCCTGTCAAGCGGTTTGGACTTGCAATTTATGGCAAGTTATGATATAATTTGAAAGGCATGAATTGTAAGTACACCCTTTGCGGGTGCCCGATGAAGACCAGGCACAGGCTGAGGCCTGTGGCTACCAAACCTGGCGTTTGATGGGAGCATCGGTATAAATGCCTGAGGGAGGTTACAGCCTTGTGGAAACATCAGCGGGTAGGGATTTTTGTAGATGTCCAAAACATGTTCTATTCGGCCAAACACCAGTACAACGCTAAACTTAATTTTGCCCGTCTTTTGGAAGTGGCAACTCGCGGTCGCCAGTTGATTCGCGCTTTGGCTTATGTGGTCCAAACGCCGGACATTGACCAGTCCAACTTTATCACCATGCTGAAGGAGAACGGTTACGAAATTAAGTCCAAGGAACTGCGCATTCGTCCTGACGGTTCGGCTAAAGGGGACTGGGACATGGGCATTGCCATTGATACTATCTCCCTGGCCGAGCGCCTGGACACCATTGTACTGGTCAGCGGCGATGGTGATTTTGTGGACCTGGTGGAGTGTCTCAAAGCGCGCGGAGTGCGGGTGGAGGTGTACGCTTTCCCCTACAGCACTTCAGAGGAACTCATTAAAGCGGCTGACGAGTTCTACGAAATAGGCCCCGACCTGCTTATCAGTAACTTGCCCCGCCGCGAGGGACGCTATCGTAACAATGTGTAAAAGTGGTGAGGATGGGGCACAGGAGGTGACCACCGTTCCTGAGGCTATAGCGCGGCGTCCCGGCCTTTTGCGCCGGATATATGAGTGGGTGCTTCACTGGGCAGAGACGCCCTATGGTACGCCGGCTTTGTTTCTGTTGGCCTTAGCGGAATCCTCCTTTTTCCCGGTGCCGCCGGATGTACTGCTCATTGCCTTGGCCATTTCCCTCCCTGCGCGAGCTCTCCGCTACGCGGCGGTGTGCTCTCTGGGTTCGGTCCTCGGAGGCATGTTGGGCTATGCCATCGGCTGGGGAGCGTGGGAGCAGGTGGACCAGTTCTTTTACGCCTACGTGCCGGGTGTGGACCCGGAAACTTACCGTCGGGTAGCGAGCATCTATGAGCGGTACAACTTCTGGGCGGTGTTCACAGCGGGCTTTACACCCATTCCCTACAAAGTGTTCACCATCGCCGCGGGCGTGTTCCAAATCAACTTTCCCATTTTCCTGTTAGCCTCGGGCCTGTCGCGCTCGGCTCGCTTCTTTCTCGTCGGGGGATTGATTTGGAAGTACGGGGCCCCCGTCAGGGGCTACCTGGAGAAGTACTTCGACGTACTGGCCTTGGCCTTTGTAATCCTGTTGATATTGGGGTTTGTGGTGGTGAAGTACGTCCTGCCTTAGGGGAGAGGAAGATGGCAAACAAGGTGACTCCTCTGCTGCGCCAATATCGGCAAATCAAGCAGCAATATCCGGATGTGATTCTGCTGTTCCGGCTGGGGGACTTCTACGAAATGTTCGGCGAGGACGCCAAATTGGCCGCCCGGGAACTGGAACTGACCCTGACCAAGCGGGATTTTGGCCAAAGGGTGACCCTGCCCATGTGTGGCGTGCCCCACCACGCCGTGGAACGCTACTTGGCCCGGCTCATCGCCAAAGGCTACAAGGCCGCCATCTGCGAGCAAATGGAGGACCCGGCCAAAGCCAAGGGCCTGGTCAGGCGCGAGGTCATCCGCGTCGTCACCCCCGGCACGCTCTTGGAAGACACCATGTTGGACGCCAAGAGCAACAATTTCCTCCTTTCCCTGGTTGAGGAGCAGGGGGATTACGGTTTGGCCGTGGTGGACGTATCCACGGGCGAGTTTCTGGTCACCGAACTGCGGGGGGAACGGGCAGGGGACAAACTGCTGGACGAACTGAGCCGTTTGCAGCCGGCCGAACTCCTTCTGCCGCCGGGGTTGATGAACGATGCGGCCTTTTGCTCCGCCTTAGCCCAAGCCTGCGAGGCTTCCCTCACCGAATTTGAGCCTGACCCCCTGGAAACGCGCTCGCCCGCGGAGCGACTCTGTGAGCACTTCCAGGTTACTTCCCTGCACGGTTTCGGATGTGCCGACCTGCCCTTAGCCGTGGAGGCGGCGGCCAACGCGTTGGCCTATCTGCGCGAAACCCAGATGTCGGCCCTGGAACATTTGACCGCGCTGGGCACTTATTCCAGCGAAAATTTCATGACCCTGGACGCTGCCACCCGGCGCAATCTGGAACTGACTCAATCTCTGCGCGACGGCGGCCGAGAAGGTACGCTGCTGTGGCTGCTCGACCACACCCTAACCCCCATGGGGGCAAGGCGGCTGAAAAACTGGGTTCTCCGCCCCCTGACGGAAGTGGAACAGATTAAGGCCCGTTTGGACGCGGTGGAGGAACTCTATCAGGATGCCCTGCTGCGGGAAGACCTGCGCGAGCGGCTGCGTAAGGTGTACGACCTGGA
>DTZQ01000065.1 GCA_012961305.1 Armatimonadota bacterium
ATCTCCTCGTGCACTTTGGTCAGTTCGCGGGCCACGGCGACCGGCCGGTCTGGCCCCAGCGTGTCAGCCAGGTCACGTAAAGTGGCCAGCAAGCGGTGCGGGGCCTCAAAGAGAACGATGGTACGAGGTTCGGTGCGCAGGGCAGTTAAACGGGCGTGCCGTTTCTGTCCCTTGCGCGGCAGGAAGCCCTCGAACACGAACCGGTCCGACGGCAGGCCCGAAACCACCAGAGCGGCCAGCAGGGCACTGGGGCCGGGCACCGGCACTACCGGGAAGCCTTCGGCAATTGCCGCCCGCACCAAATCGTAGCCGGGGTCGGAAATGGTCGGTGTGCCCGACTCAGTTACCAGAGCCACTTTTTGTCCCTGCCGTAAAGCCTCTAAAATCCTCGGCTGGCGGATGCGGGCGTTGTCCCGATGGTAACTGACCAACGGGGTGTGGATGTCGTAGTGGGCCAGCAGTTTGCGGGTAGTACGGGTGTCCTCGGCAGCGATGAGGGCCACCTCCCGTAGCGTTTCCAACACCCGCAGAGTTACGTCCCGCAGATTGCCGATGGGTGTGGCGCAGAGATATAATTTTCCCCCTCCCGGAGGAACGCGGGCTTTGGTTGTCCGGTCCGCGGTCATTGGTTTACGGTCAACTGATGTGCCTCCCAGGATTGTTGTACCAACTGCTGCATGGCTTCCTGAAAGACGGTGCGGTCGAACTTAAGGGCGTGCCGATGCAACGTCGAAGGGTCGAACTCACACTGCGAAAACCGCTCTACGGCTTCCATCAGGGCCTCCGGGGTCTGTTCCCGAAAGAAAAGGCCGGTCACTCCTTCCACCACCGTTTCGCAGGCGCCGCCACGGGCATAGGCAATAACTGGCGTGCCGGCCGCCATAGCTTCCACCGGGGTCAGGCCAAAATCCTCCTCCCCCGGAAAAATCAGCGCCCGGGCCCGGCGGTACAAATCCCGCACTGTCTCATCCGGCTGCCAGCCCAGAAACTCCACCGTTTCCCCTGCCAGCCGCCGCAGCTGCCTTTCTTCTGGGCCGTAGCCTACCACCCGCAGCGGCAAACGCAGCCGATTGAAGGCCTCTAACGCTAAGTCCACCCGCTTGTAGCCCACGAAGCGAGATACGACCAGAAAGTAATCTTCTCTCTCCACCGGCTCAGCGGGCCAAAAAGAGGACACCTCCACCGGCGGATAGATGACCCTGGCCTCCCGGCGGTAATGTTTTTTGATGCGGCGCTGCACGTGACGGGAAATGGCCACCAACACATCCGGCCGCTGGGCGGCGCAGTAGTCCCACAGCCGCAAGTAGTGCAAGACCAGGGGCAATACTTGCCTAACTGCCTTGCCAATTTCTTCCGAACGAAGATAGGTGGGGTAAAAATCCCATACGTAACGCATCGGGGTGTAACAATAGCAAATATGGCAAGTTTCCGGGCGGGTGAGCACTCCTTTCGCGCAGGCGTGGGAGTTGCTGATTACCACCTCGTAGCCGCTCAGGTCGAAACTCTCAAAGGCCAGGGGCATCAGCAGTAGATACCGCCGCCAATGGCGCTTTGCTCCCGGCCAGCGCTGCAAAAAAGAGGGGCGAATGTCCATCTGGCGGAACACGGGGGGCATTTGGGCGGGGGCGTACACGCTGGTGTAGATGGGAGCCTCAGGAAACAAAGCGTACAGGTGGACCAATACCCGCTCCGAACCGGCCATGTTGGTCAGCCACTCATGTACCAGGGCTACTTTCACCGCCCGCCTCCCTTAAACCCCGCCCTCCACAGGTTGCTTTAGGCCCGTTTTGCCTTCCGATTTTTCCTTCCCTTGGTGAACTTGAGCCTCTGGGGTAATTTGAAATTTGAGATTCGGCCTCCCCGGCTCCATCGTACCGGCCCCGCCAGTGGTTCCAGCGAATTTGGAACAAATTGGCAAACATAGCCAGCGAATCCCACAGCAGGCGGACTTTGGAACCGCCCACGTAAATCGTCTGCACCGGCAACCGTTCAATCCGATAGCCAAAACAGCGGGCCAGAAACAACAGTTCCACGTCGAACCCCCACCGTTCGATGGTGAGCCGGGGAAACAACCTCCAGGCGGCCTCCCGGCGGAAAGCCTTGAGGCCACACTGAGTATCGGCAATCCCCGGTACACACAGGGCCTCCACCAACCAAGTGAACACCCGTCCGGCAATGCGGCGCGAGAGGGGCAGGCGCCGATAGGCGTTCAAGCCACCGGCATTGCGGTCTCCAATTACCAAATCAGCCCCAGAGGTGTGCAGGTGGGTGACGAACTGCCCAATGGTCTCCGGGGCGAAGGACAGGTCGGCATCCATGAACAGAACGGTTTTTCCCCGCGCGGCCAACACTCCTTCCCGCACGCTGTAGCCTTTGCCCCGATTGGGAACGTGGCGCAGCAGGCGCACCGATGGAGAAGAAAGGGCCTGCACCGTGGCTGCAGTGCCATCGTCGCTCCCGTCGTCCACAACTACGATTTCAAACGTCCAATTGGTCTGCTGCAAATAGGCCAGCGTGGCGGTGAGGGTTTGACCAATGCGCTCCACCTCGTTGTAGGCCGGGATGACTACGCTCACCTCCATCGTTGCCGAAGGCACCGTCTCCCCTGCCCCCGGGTACGGGGGCTCTTCCCCCTCCCAACCTTCCCCCCGCCCGCGGGGGGATGGGGAGCGCGGAGCAAAGGTTGGCCGTCGCATAACCCAATGGGCCAGACCACTGGCCACCCAGCCGCACCAGGCCAGTAAAGTGAGAAAAATCCCTCCCCGAACGGAGATGGGTTGATAGGCGAAAGTCACGCAATGCTGACCTGCCGGCACCGGCACAGCCCGAAGCAAATAATTGGCCGGATAAATGGGTGCAGGTTCGCCGTCCACGTAGGCCTGCCAGCCGGGGGCGAAAACCTCGGCCAGAACGAGGAGGGAGGGACGCCGGGGATGTACCGTTAAGCGCAGGAGATTGGGACTAACCCGTTCCCACTGCACTTTCCCCTTTTCCACCTTACTCCCCTTGGGATAGAGGATAGCAGAGGAACGATGGGAGGCCGTATCCCCCAACGGGGCAGCCGGCAGCAGGGGAGTGTTTTCCAGCAGAACGGTACGCCACACGTCGGTTTGACCCTGAGCAACCGTCTCCAGGGCTTCAGCCCCTGACACGAACCGGGCCTGCTCCGCTAACCACGCCCTGGGGCCACAGCGCCGGTTGCGAAACACCGCCACCCGGTCGAAGGAAGCCGCCCGCACAAAACCTTCGCGCTGCCAATTAGGTGGGGCTATTACGTACTTGACCCCCAGCACGTCCAGCGCGCCCCGGGGCGGAAGTTCCAAGCGCAGGCTGTGGGGACACAGACGGTCGTAGCGCAAGGCCCGGAACGAGGAGTAGCCTTGCACACTGGGAAGGCCGACCAGCAGATTAGTATTGGGCCGCAGCAAGCGGAGGGGGTCAGTTACTTCTGGAGAAGGCACGCAGGCTATTCGAAACCAACTTTGGTCTGTTAGGAGATATTCCACCGTATCCCGGGGCTGGCGCAACGCTTCCGGCTGGCACAAGGGGTTAAACCGCAGGCCAAACCAGGTCAAATCCAAAGCCACTCCCAACACAAGTAAAATCACCGCCGGGAAAGACCACCGAGACTTACCAACCCACAAAAGGCTTCCCCCCACTAAACCCCACAGGCCGAAAATCGCCAGCGGGGTCATTTCGGGGAAGACCAGCGCCCCGCTGCGCCAGGCAGGAACTAAAACCGCCGTGGACAGGAGGACAAATGCCCCTCCGGCGAGCCAGAAGCGCGGCCAGGACACATTGCTTCCGGCCGATTGACGCAAGCGGTCCAATCCCTTAGCCGCCAAAACGGCCCCGGCCAGGCTAAACAGCAGCAGGGCCCGGGCCGGGACCAAGGCTCGGTTCAAACCGGGCAAGGAGTGAACCCCTTGCACCAAAAGAGGGGGGAAATTCCAAGTCAGGCCCAGGGCGGCCAGTCCCACCCCAACCCATAGCCAATCCCTCCGGGGTAAACCCCATCCTATCGCAACCAGGGCCAGGAATAGGGGCACCACTCCTACGTAGGCACAAAACTCCCAGGGGAAGGCAGGTCCCCGGTAGGCAGGAGTGAACGGGCGGCCCAAAGCGTAGGGGGCGGCCAGGGTACTCAGGGCCACCGGCGGAGCAAATAAACGATTAGTCTGCACGGCCCGGGCAGAAGAGCGAGCCAATTCCACGAAGGGCAAAGTCTGCGCTGCACTCAACATCAGACCAGCGGCGACCAGCAGCCCGTAAGCCCCTGCCACTTGCCCCAAGGACAGAAGAGGAGGAGCAAACTCAGTAGTCTCATCCTGCATCGCAGAGGAGGCGGAGTGGTTGCTTCCCGGGGGAGAGGTTGAGGCTGCATCGGGGGAACGGTGCGGTAGTTGCCCCGAGGTGGCAATGGGAGGGTTGCATCGTAGTGGGGAGGAAGTGGAGTAATCGAAGCGCAAGCAAGCGTTCCACAGCAGGTACAGACCGCCGAAAAACACGGTGTACAAGGTAATTTGCGGATGGCCAGCAAACACCTGCAGGGCCAACACCAAACTGCCGCCTCCCACTCCCCGCCACCAGCGGCCGG
>DTZQ01000066.1 GCA_012961305.1 Armatimonadota bacterium
CCCCCGGAGCATACGCTCAGCGGTTTTCAAGACCGCCGCCTTAAACCACTCGGCCACCCCTCCGCATTTTTTATTATACCACAGTTACTCACTTTTGGCAAGAAGGGAAGCGCGAACGAGTGGACCGGGCCAGGGGCAACTCGCCGCAACCCGGCTCTCCTCTTGGCCTGCTGGAGCCAGTCCTGCCCTTCCATCAGCCGCCAAATTAGGCCGCGGCAGAGATGCCCTGTTGGTCGCGCAAGTGCTCCAAGGGAGACTCATACAAGCCCCGCAGACCGTAAATCCCTGGATGTTCCTCCCGAATAAAAATGGGCAGATAGGGAGAATGGGGGCCGTGCGCTTCGCGAAAGTGCTTGTCGAGCAGAGCCAGATGCGTGGTCTTGCCAGCCCCGCGCTGGCCGGTGAGCAAGAAGTGGGTGACCTGCGCCGCGTAGGCTTGCTCCCGGAGGTCGCGCTCCAGACCTTGCAGCACCCCCTCAACGGGCAAGAGGGTCTGTTCCAATTCAGCGGCCGATTTCTCAGTCGAGTTCTAAAGAAACAGTGGGCGTCGCGATGGCATGTCAACCTCCGTAGTACTTCAAAATCCATTGGCCGGCTGAAAATGACCCCTGGATCGGTCATCGGCCCGTTGAGATGGTCAACACGCCCGCGCCGGTGATTTGGCTGTGCTTGAGCCGTCGCAGTACTTCATTGGCCTGCTCCAGCGGGAAGGTCTCCACCTCAGTCTGCAGGGGAATCTCCGCCGCTAATTGCAGGAGTTCCCGAGCGTCCTGGCGCGTGCTGTTGGCCACGCTGCGCAGGGTACGTTCGCCATAGAGGAGGCGGTAGTCCAGTTCCGGGATGGGGGTCATGTGAATGCCCGCCAAGGCCAACGTCCCTCCTTTGCGCAGGACGCGCAGGGCCTCCAGTACAATCCAGCCTGCGGGGGCGAAGATGAGGCCCGCGTCTAAGGGAGCCGGAGGCGTGTCCTGGGCCTGCCCTACCCAGGCTGCACCCAACTTCCGAGCGTGCTGCTGGTGGGCCGGACTGCGGGTGAAGACGTACACCTCACAGCCCCAGTGAAGGGCGACCTGAATGGTGACGTGGGCCGACGCGCCGAACCCGTACAGTCCCAACCGCTCGCCCGGCTGCACTTCGCTCAGGCGCAGGGCCCGATAGCCAATGATGCCCGCACACAGCAGTGGTGCCGCCTGCTCAGCGGAGAAACCCGCCGGGAGGGGATAGGCGAAATCCTCCGGCACGACGACATATTCCGCGTAGCCGCCGTTGACGTGCAGCCCGGTGAAGCGAATTTGGTCGCAGAGGTTCTCCTGCCCCCGACGGCAGTAATCACAGGTGCCGCAGGTAGAATAGAGCCAGGGCACTCCTACCCGGTCGCCGGGGGAGAAACGGGTGACGCTCGACCCTGCCTGTACCACAGTCCCCACAATCTGATGGCCGGGAATGACCGGAAGTTTGGGCAGGGCCAAATCTCCTTCTACCGTGTGCAGGTCGGTGTGACAGACGCCACAGGCCCGCACTGCCAGACAGACCTCCCTCGGGCCCGGCGTGGGCTGAGGCCAGTCTTCCAACCTCAGCGGACTCTCCTCCGCCGGTCGCGGCTGGTGTAAAACCATCGCGCGCATCCTCTCCCTCCCGACCTTATTCTTCCTTCTCTACCCGCATCCACACGCTTACCTCCCCTGTCCCCCCGCTGGCCAGGGGAATCAGCGTCGCCCTTCGTCCGTCAGCACCCGTCAGGCGATAGGCGAGGCCGAACTCATTTTCCGCCGTTGGCTCGCGCCGAAGATGCTCAGCCGGATGGAAGGCCACCTGGGCCGTTAGCAGTGGTGGTTCGCCCGGCATTTTCTCCACGCCCCCACAGGCTAACAACAGCGGTCCATGCCAGAAAGCAACTTGCTCTTCCGCCGTCTCCCAGGGCGGTCGCCGCTCGACCCGCAGGGGCACCGGACAGCGCCAGGTCAGCCGGTCACCGGGCTGCCACCTCCCCTGCGGTGGCCGCAGCAGGACAAAGGCTCCCTCGTCTGCGGCAGGAGACAGGGGAGCGCCGTTTAACTTAACCTCACCCAGGCCCACTCCTCGGGCTGAGGGGGGCACGCGTACCCGAAACTGGAAGGCAACCGGCGCAGCCGCCTCCATCGTCAGCGCGACCATCTCTCCCCGGGGGTAATCCCCTTCCTGCACTAACGCCACGCGAGTCCCATCCGGAAAGGTCATCTCCGCCCGCGAGGGGAGGAAGAAGTTTACATACAGCAGGTTCTCCCCCTCCTTCGGTCCCACGCTGTAAAGGTTCTCCACCACATGTACCAGGGCCAAACTGCCGTGATGGGTGCAGCAGAAGTCCCACTCCTCCCCCACGCGGCCGGTCAAATCCCGATGGCCAACGAAGCCGCCGTTGGGCAACTGCTCAAAGGGCAGACCGTTAAAGATGGTGCGCTCAGCGGCGTCCAAGTAACGGACGTTTCGTGTCAGCCGCCAGAGTTGGAAGTTCAGCCGCAGCCAGTCGGCGGTAGAGCAGGTTTCGTCGCCACTGGTGTCGGGGAAATGCTCCGGGATGGAACCGGAGGGATAAGCGTGCTCGCGCGCAGTCAACTCCCAAACGTACTCACAGACCTCCAAATACTTGCGCTTCCCAGTCAGTTCGGCGAGGTCGGCCAGGCCGCGACAGGAAGTCAGGATGGTGTGCGAATGGCCCCGGGGATGGGCCAATGTGGGCATAGTTCGAGCAGCGATGCGCTCGGCTAAGGCGAGGTAGCGGGGTTCTTGGGTGAGGCGGTAGAGCAGGGCCAGTCCTTCCAAGGGACAGCCGGGGGTGCCCGGCGTGCCGTTCAAGGCCCCCATCGCCGCCCAATCGTCAGTCGCCAGGCGGGCGGCGTAAAAATCGGCCAACTTCCGGGCTGCCGCCAGCGCGTCTTGGTTTCCGTGAGCGGCCAGGGTTGCCAGAGCGATGAGTCCGCGATGGTCGCCCCAATAGGTCATGTGGTCGCGCTGTCTTCCAAAATGTCCGTCCGGCTCCTGATACCGCAGCAGTTCCGCCAGGATCGGCTCCAGGTCGAAATCCGGCAGTCCACATTCTGCCAGGCGACAGGTGGCCTCCAACCAGCGTCCGCAGTAATCCGCGCCCCAATGCCACTTCTCCGCCGCCTCCGGCTGCAAGTCAGCGAAGAGCCGCTCGGGGTTGCGCAGTTGCCGCAGCCGCGCGGCTGCCCTTTCTAATCGCTCCCGCAGCCAACCCTCAACCGACACCGCAGCAGCCGGAAGAGACCGCAGGGGATTCTCCGGTTCAGTGGCCGTCACGACCGCTCCCCACGTCAGGGCCCAAAAGAAGTTTACCATGTTCAACCTCCTCAGACAGGTAAACAGCGTACAGAGGACCGGCGCAGGCCGACGGCCGGCCGGCCTCCGCTGGGGAACATACTTCGCCGTGGGCCCAGTTTCTCCTTCCGGTCAAGGAGGGACTAAATAATCGCATTGAGTTCGTTAAGTTCGTTCAATGGATTCAACCGTCTCAACGGTCTTAGAATCGAAACGCCGCAGCGACGGACACCTCGCCACGGCATTTCAGTAACGTCTTGGGGTTGCCTCACCCGCTGGAGCGTGGGGGCATGTAGTTCACTGCAGGGCAATTCTCGCCTACTCCGTGGGCAGCAAGGCATCCTCCAACACTTCCACAGGGACCCCTTCCCCGCCCGGGCCGTTGCCTTCGGGTTGCACGACCCGATAGGTGCGCTGACCGTCTTTATCTGGCTGGTAGTTGTAGGTGAACGTACAGGTGGCCGTATGCAGGCCCACATCTTCCTCCGTGAACTCATGCATTAAGTGGAGCGCGGCACCAGACGCCCCAGACGTTTGCTCCCCCCAAGCGCGGGCAGCCCACATAATGGCCCACGGTCCATCGCCGTCAATGGGCCCGCCACCAAGCCCGTCGGTGAGTTCGATGACCCGGCAGTCAAACACCTGGAAGTGGGGGTCTCCCTCGGAAGTGCTGATTAAATGCACCATGGCCCACACCATCTCCAAGGTATCACCAACCCAGTACACCCATTCCTGATATTCCTCAGACCAGTGGAGAGGGGAAGGCGTCAGAAGAGGACCTTGCGGATAGTCTTCCACCCGTGCCGCATATGTGCTGCTGCTGCTCATCAGGACGAAGCCAACTGTTAGGGCAACTGGGAGCCAAACGGCTGGTTTCCTGCTGTGCATCATGTTGCACCTCCTTCCTCATGGCTATCTTCCCGCGGCCGAGGCCGCAGGGAAAAATCGCGATAGATAAGACAAGGCACTGGGTATTGCGGCCCCCTGAGTTTTCCACCTTCCATCTTCAAACCCCTCAGGCCAATTTCCCACGAATTTTGGGGCAAGAAGAAGTTACTTCCATAACGCCACGGTCGTCCCAACACTCCGGGTGCGGTCTCGACAGATGCTCTCACCAACAGCCGCAACGCAATGACCTTCTCCTTTTTCCATTCCACTTGCAGTAATTTCCTGACCGGATAATCAAAACCGACACAGGCTCCGCAAACCGGAATCAGGAATAATTCCCAGACCTGATGCCTGAGGTATTTCACCACATGCCGGGGCAATTCTGCGCGGGAAATGCGTTCCTCCCCCTCCAGTCGAAGGCGCAGGGCTTCAGGCAAAGACAGGTATGCGAGATCTCCCCCCATGTGCATCAGGTTTCCGCGGGTGGATTGCAAGAGACACGCGCGGAACGAAATTGGCGCCGCCTGGTAAAGACGCTGGAACAGCGTAGAGGGTTCGGCCAGGGTGTAAGAAAAACTGTCTGTTTGAGGCATCCACAGGCGGCCGGAGAGCAGCGAAAGGGCGTCTAACACCATCCACAGGGGAACTTGTTGCACGGCTGTGGACAACCGGGGCCATCCCTGACTCTGAGGATTCCCCCTAATCTGCAGGTCCGTCTGCTCGGATAACGCGCGCAATACCTCCAGAGCCGCAAGGGCCTTTAACTCCAGGCTGACGCGCTGTTCCAGCAAAAGAGCATGGCCATTGCGCACTTCCAGAGGCGCCCGTTCCTGGGACCAGAGCCGTTGAAAGTCCAAGTGGCCTTGCTCATCCCCGTACTTTCTGGACAACAGTTCCCCTCGTCCACTGGGGAGCGAGAGGTGGAATGAGGGAGTGAAAACCACAAAACCTCCAGATGGCTGCCATGAGACCTCGCTGAAATTTGCGTACAACTCCATTTGTTGCAGGAAATGCTCTATGGAGACCAGCAAGTACTCCCGTACCACCTCTTCCACGAGCCGCTGCGCCTTGGCAGATAACCGGGACATGGGGAGAAAGGTAGCCTTTCCCAGGGCCGAGACCTCCTCCCGCAGAAGCCGCTCGAGCCGACGGAGCCTTTGGTTTATCTCCTGCCGAGATTTCAAGCGAGCCACCAGAGCGAGTCCATCCAACAGGCGGGTCAACAGAGGTTCGTCCTCTTCAGGGGACCCAACCACCCACAGCAATCCCCAGTCCACTACTTGGCATCCGTAGACCTCTGCCAAAGCCGCGGCGGCTACCTCCTGCGTTGCCCCCTTTAACTCAAACGGTTTGGTCTCCCGCGGCAACTCGCTTGCCACAAAACCAATCCCCAGCGCCTGCGTGGTCGCTTGCAAGGCTTGCAACGCCGAGGCCTCAGTTAGATGCAGGGAAACCAACGGACGCGGCGAAGGGGCTTCCTGTTTTTCCCCTGCCCCGGCATAAAGGCCAGCATTTA
>DTZQ01000067.1 GCA_012961305.1 Armatimonadota bacterium
CATCAATCACCTCGGCCAGCCCCATCTCCTTCCGCGGTCGCAGCAGTAAAGGCACATCATCAATGCGCTCGATTTGTTATCAGTTATTCGTGCCGCAGGACGTACGCCAAGTTCGGACATCTTCGCACCCCCGGCTCCCGGCCGCAGTTCTTGAACTCCCAACAATTTAGTCTCCGTGCCATCGTTCCTCCTTCCTAATTTTTTGAGTGGTGTTAACTCAAAGCCAGCAGCGTTGATTCTCCCCTACCAATAGGTTTCCAGTCCCACAGGCCGGGCAGGTGTTTCGGCTCTCAGAGCGTACACAAGGAATTGGCCATCACCGGCCCCCCAACTCCTTACCCAACTGGAGGGGGCGGGAGTTCGTTTAACTCGTGGCAAAGGCGGCAGTAGGCCTTCTGGTGGCAGGTCCAACATGATGCTTGAGGCTCGAAAGAAGCCGAAGCGGCATGGCTCAACGCCCATCCGGGGGGATGAGGATTGCGGCGGTGACATTGCTCACAAGCCTCCTTCTCGTGACAGAGGAGGCACCGCACGGCCTCCTTTTCTGTCACTTGCCCATGCTCCCGCCGCCAGTTGGCTGTGTGCGAGGCTGGTCCTCGCCGAGTATGGCAGGCCACACATTCCCGCTGCGCGTGACATTGCAAGCAAATTGACCAATCTTCCCTCGCTTGCTCCTGATGCGCACTCGTCCAGTTGCCCGGATGGGGCATGGGCAGACGATGGCAGTCCAGGCAGAACTGGTCCCCATGGCAGAGAGCACACTGCTGCGTCTTCTCCCGGGCATGGGCCACCAGCCAATTGCGCTGGTGCGAGCGAGGGGCTTGGCGCTGATGGCAAGTTTGACAGTAGGAAGATTCGTGACAGCGACCGCAGAAGGCTGCCTGTTGAGGAGCCTTGACCTGATGTGCGGTTCGCCAGCCTGGAGGGTGTGGAATAGTGACCCCGTGACATTCTGTACACTGGGCAGATTCATGGCAGGTGAGGCAGGAGACCTTGGATTTGCGAGCCTGCGACCCGTGGGTCTGCAACCATTTTGCGTCGTGGGAGGAGGGTTTTTGCGCGCGGTGACAAGAGATACAGAAACCGCTTTTGTGACAGGTAGCGCATGGTTCACCGCTCTTTACCGCCTGAAACTTATGTTTATTGAGCCAAGGTCCCTTATGGGACTTGGGAACCTGCTTCTGATGGCAGTCCTGACAGAATTCGGAGGGATGACAGCGGCGGCAACTTCTCCCCTCTGGGGAGGTGTGCAGGGGATGGATAATGAGCCAATCAGGGGAATGGCGTTCAAACTTGGTGTGACAGTCATGGCAGAAGGTTTCCCGATGACAGCGGCGGCACTCCTGGGGTTCTTTCTGGGCCTCGCGGTGGTGCACACTGAGCCAGTTAAGGGCGTGTTCCCGGCGAAGTTGGTGACAATCCTCACAGAACCGTCGCGGATGGCACACCTGACAATTGGAGGCCTTTTCCCGCGCCTCCTTCGGATGTTGCACCAACCACGTTCCACCGTGGGGACGAGCGCTGGTGTGGCAGTTTCGGCAGAAATCCTCGGCGTGGCAGCGGGCGCAAGTGTTCTGGTGTTGGCGAATGTCCTCTTTGTGGGCTTCTACCCACTCTAAGGAAAAAGCGGCGGGTTTGCGCTCGCCTAGGGTCACGTGGCAAGTGGTGCACAGGTCGGAAGCCTGCTGACCATTGTGACATTGCAGGCAGACTCCCATGCGCGGCGTGTTCTTGTAGGCCGCCCGTGGGCCGTGTACCACATCTCGATGGCAGAAAAGACACCCGACCGACAGGTTCCAATGTTGCCGGTGGGTAATTTTCAAACTGTGGTACACCACTAAGTCGCGGGTTTCGAGATGGCAAGCGCGGCATCTCTCCTGTACAACTCCGGCCTTAGCCCGGTCTGGCTGACGACGAGCCAATTTGCTGCTCAGCATGTAGCCCAAGGAGTGACGTCCGTGACATTGCTGGCAAGGGACCTCGCGGTGGGAGGAAACCCGCCAGGTCCCGTACCAGCGTTCCATTTCATGGCAACGCCCGCACAGTAAGGCCCGTCGCTGGAACCATTTCACTCCCCCGGTCACCAGGAACAAGGCCAATAAAGCCAGGCTCCCCAGCCACCAGACGGGGAGGCGTTTCCTCCTCAGCAGGCTAAATCTACTCATCAGCGGCTTCCCGCTGTGCCCTCTCCCGTAACATCTCCTCATATTCGAGGGGATGCTTCCGTCGCATTTCCTCCAGGGAAATTTTGCCCGTCCACCAGGTCCAACTCATGGGGAAATGGTCCGGGTTCAAGTGCACATTGTAAAAGTGCCAGATGATAATGGCCAAAGTGGCCAACAGGGCTTCATCGCTGTGGGCTTCATGGGCAATGTCCAGGGCAAATTTGGGCAGGAACTGCATGGCCAACTCCTCAGCCCACATGATTAGACCCGAGCCAATCATGATGACCATGCCCCAGTAGACGGCCCAGTAATCGAATTTTTCGATGTAGGAGAAGCGTCCGAAGCGGGCTCCTTCTTTGGCCCATCCAAAGAAGTACAGCACATTGCGCAGCACGTCTTGGAAATCCTTCAGGCGGGGAAAGAGTTGGCGAAACTCCCGGCGCCCTTCCGGCAGGCAGGTAATGTAGAACAGATGAAAGAGACCCACGCCGATAAGCCCGACCGCGCCGACGCGGTGAATCGCCCCGCTGACCTGCACTCCACCCGTCAACCGGAAGTACCAGCCGGCCCAGGTTGAGTTGGGAAACTTCAGCGGTAGGCCGGTGAGGATGAGGATAATACAACTGGAGAAAAGCATGATATGCTGCACCCGAAAGAGCAAACTGAACCGTTCCACTTCCTCCTTTGGCTTTCGGCGCTGGGCGCGCTGCCTCTCCCGTTGCTGCTGCCGACGGCGGGCCGCCAATTTGCGCGGAAAAGCCTTTTGTGCCTTTGAGGAGAGGTCGGCCACCAATTCCTCCCAGACCTCCTGGAAGACCTGGGCCGCCATTTCCCGCTCCTCGGCCCGGATTTCCTGTTCTTCCCAAAGGGCATTCAGCGTCCGCGCCAGTTCCTCTGTCGCTTGCTGACTTAGGGGCATTTCTGCTTCCGGCTTGGCTTTTCGCCTTTGGTCGTTCATTTCAGCCTTGCCTTCGTCTCCCCTTCCGCCGCTCGCGCCATCTGCTGAACAGGTCCAAGAAAATGTGGCCTATTAAGGCCGCCATTACCCCGATGGTCAGCATCCGAAAGCCCAGGCGCACGTAATACAGCAGGCGGGCCTCCTCTTTAGTGACCCGGACGTGCATTTTGCCCCGGGCGAAGTTGGCATTCGCCCCCGGATGGCATTGCCCACAGGTCCGCGGCAGGTTGTGCTTGTTGACCGAAGAGGCCGGGTCGCTGGCTGGCAGAATCCGATGGGCTTGGTGGCAACTGGCACAGTTGGCCACCGTGATGCCGCCATATTGATTGACAACGCCGTGGTAACTTTCCCGATAGGTCTCGTACTTGTCCACCTTAATGCCGTACTTGCGCATGATTTTCTCGGCCGCGTGGCAGGAAGCACAAGTTTGCGGCACTTGGGTGGCGTACACCCTCGAGTTAGGGTCCTGAGGAGATTGGATGTTGTGCTCCCCGTGACAATCGGTGCAGACGGGAACATCGGAATTGCCCGCCCGGAGCAGACGCCCATGGATGCCCTCCTGATAGTCGCTGTAAATGGCTAAATGGCACTTCCCACAGGTTTGAGGGATGTTGCGGCGGTTTATCTGGGAATCCGGGTCGGTCGGCGGCAAAATGTTGTGGTAACCGTGACAGTCTTGGCAGGCGGGAGCCCTGTGATTGCCACGGTCCAGGGCAACTTTGTGAATGCTCTCCCGATATTCTGCATATTTCTTCAAGTCGGGCGGACTGACGGTGCCTACATAGTGGCAGCGGCTGCAATTCACCAACTCTATTTCCTTTTCGTGGGGTAGTTCGACAATGTCCACGTGGCAGTCCGTACAGAGGCGCTCTGCGTGCACCGACCGCTGGTAGTCAGCCTCATTCACGTACAGGGAAACGACTTTTCCCGTAGGCAGTCGCTTGGTCAGAGTAGATTTTGCATGGCAAACCAAACAGAGCCGATTATCTACAGCCGATTGGAGCCTAATGGGAACGCCATAAGCCTCGGCTTTCAAGAGCAGGCTTCCCAGAACCGCGCTCAGCAAACTATATCCAGTGTGCAAACGGAACCGCTCAGTAACCACCACCGTTTTTCCTCCTCCGCGAGGTCGCCGGTCGTTTCCCCATCCCGCCACCACGGGTACCTCCGCCCGTCCCTTAGTCCCTTCCCCCTGGCACGGCCTCATGGCACAACAGGCAGTATTTCTTCTCGTGGCAGTTCAGACAGGCCTGACGGTGGGCGCGAGCCGCCGGACCGTGTTCCGTTACGAACTTCTGCGGATGGGGCAAGGGTACAATGTGGCAGCGGTTGCAAAAGCCCTCCTGGCTGTGGCACATCAGACACTTATCCCGCTCGGCGCGGGCCTTCGGCCGATGCGCGCGCCGCCAATCGGAGCGTTGGTGGCTCTCCGGCTGGGGCACCCGGTCGTGACAGACGGCACACAGGGCCTCCTGCTGCTGGTTCAGGGCCCGGGGATAAGGTGTGCCGTGCACATTGTGGCAGGAATTGCATTCCAACAGGCCCTCGGCCAGGGGGTGATGGGTGCCGGCTTTAATCTGCTCGGCCATGCGCTCATGGCACTGGCTGCACGTTTCCCGGGGGGAACGGAGGAGCAGATGTTCCTGCTTTACCGGCCGGTGTACTTCGTGACAGGCGGTACAGGTAAGTTCCATTTTTGCGTGGGAAGTAGCCTGCCACCATTCCGCTTTAACGCTCTCCTGGTGGCATTTGAGGCAGATGGCCATCTGCTCACGCAGCTTAAGTCGCTCCCAGGCAACGATTACCTTCCGCTCCCCGGCCACGTGCCGAGCCCCCGGACCGTGGCAGGCTTCACAGCCGCGTTGGTCGGCTGGGCGTTTTTTGTCCAGGAGAACCTTGCTGTGGCTGACCTGACCCCAGCGGCGCGCGAAATCGATGTGACAGACGAAGCAGACCTCTGTCCCCGCGTACCCGTGCTGAGGTTGCGGGGCCGAAAACAGTGGCCGTAACACCACTACCGTCCCCGCGCTGGTCAGCAGAAGGAAAATAAGACGTAGTTTCCCCATGTTTGGCTGTTCCCTCACTTCGCCCCCTTAACCAGCGCAAAAAGATGCTGTCCCTGCGGCAGGTGACAGCCCGCACAAGTTTCCTTCGCCACCCGTTGCGCCTCATGTTCCGGGATGGCCGAAGGAGCCCGGTCTCCCTGGTGACATTCCAGGCACAGGTCGTTAATGGGTTGGCGCAACTGGTGGGGTTGTTGGGTGTTCCCGTGGGGGTCATGGCAGGTCTCACAGACCGTCCCCGCCGCCAGGTGTTTGGCCTCTCGGAGCATCTCCGAATACTGCTGGTTGCGCCCCGGCGCGATGGGCTTGGCGTCCACAAAGAACCGGGTCAAATCGCCGCCAGGCTGGTAACCAACTGGGAAGGCGTAGGTGCCTGAGGGGTCCTGGCCCTTAGAGTGGCACCGACCGCAAATCATTGCTTGCCGCGCCTTCTCCAGTTTCTGGGGGCGGACAATGCGCCCTTCAGGGTCTTTAGTCGGAGCCTTAAGATGTTCGCTGCCCGGCCCGTGGCAACTTTCGCAGCCCACACCCGGTTGAACGAACTCCTGGGTCTGCGGATTATAGCCGGTCACGTGGCAGCCTAAGCACTGCTTGCGCGCATCTGCCCCCGCATCTGGGTCTTCCTCCCACTTCTTCTCCACCGTGTTCCAGCGATGGGAGAGCACCTGAAAGTCGGCCGTGAGGTAGGACTGCTTCGTGCGGCCACTTCCTATGGCGTATGCCACCCGCTCTTTAGGGAAGGGTGCGGCGGCGAAATCGGCCACGAGAGCCCCTTCGGTCACCGCCTCCTGCATCGCCTTGGCGTGGGCGGTCTGGACATAGCCCGTGACCAGAGCCCTGGTGCTGGAACGCATCCGATGGCAGATAACGCACATCTTGCTGCCTTTATAGAAGGCAGTTTGCACATCCGCCTGCCCCTGTTGCAGGGTCTTGGGAACCCACAACAGCAGGCTCACACCAGAGCCAAGTAACCACAACCATTTTCTACCCATGGTATTCCTCCTCTCCTAACAAGCGTTCAACCCTTAGCAGTCATAGTTCAGGATACGTGAGGCGTGAGCAGCCACCCCTGGCCTCCCCGATACAACCACCTCCCTCCACCGCGATGCAGCCACC
>DTZQ01000068.1 GCA_012961305.1 Armatimonadota bacterium
CGAAGACCGGCAAGAAAGCCCCGGTCCCCTGTCTTCGGTCCCCGGTCAGGCAAAAAGGGGTCGGTCTACGAGCATTCGGTTGTTGAAGCAGGTTCTAAAGGGGCCCGGTCCCCTTTGGGTAAATCCTGCGGAACGGAAAATCCATGGTCGGGAAGGATGAAAGGGAAATGCACGCTGTTCGCTGGTCTACGATAGGGGGGGCGATAGCGATTTTAGTCGTGGGGACGGGCCTGGGTCTGCTTTTGAACTCTTTGATGGGTACACCCCTTCCCCTCTTTTATGAGCAGACCAAGGTCCTTCCTCCCCCGGATGTTCCCCAAGTTACTTTAGAGGAAGCCAAGGCGGCCTTTGATGAAGGGACGGCTCTCTTCCTGGATGCCCGCCCTGCGGGAGCCTACGCGGAAGGCCACATCCCTGGAGCCCTCTCGTTTCCACTAACCCATTTCCGGCAACTTTATCCCCAACTGAAGCCGCAATTGGACCAGGCCACGCGGCTCATTGCCTATTGTGACAGTCCTATCTGCCATGAGAGTGTCGAATTGGTGCAGAAGTTGCAGAGCAAAGGCTATTCTAACGTGGCTGCTTTTGTGGACGGCTGGTCGGAATGGGAAGTTGCTAATTATCCAGTCGAGAGCAGTAGAAAGTAAATGAGTACTGACGCTTCCAACAAATGTCCTTCCTGCTGGCTTCAGGGCCTCTCCTTGTTCTCGCGGTTGGTATTGGGAGGAGTGTTCGTCTCTGCCAGTGTGGGCAAGATTTTAGACCCCTTCCGGTTCCTGAGCGTGGTGGAGAACTACCATCTCCTTCCGCCGCCTTTGGTGCCCTTCTTTACCCTGGCTTTGCCCTGGTGCGAATTTCTGGCGGGAGTGTTGCTGCTCTTAGGTTTTGCTGTGCCGAGCGCGGCCTTGCTGTTGGCAATGCTGTTGGCGATGTTTATGGTGGGCATAGGGTTCAATTTAGTGCGGGGAGTGGAAATGGAATGTGGTTGTTTCGGCTGGTGGGAAGGTGGAGAACGATTGGGGTGGGGCACGCTGCTGCGCGATTTGGGGCTCTTGCTATTGGCTCTGCAATTGACCCTGGCCTATGCAGAATGGGGCAGTTTAGAGGGCTGGTTGGCCCGACGCAAAAAGGCTCTTCGCCATAAATTGTGATAAAAGGTCAAGTTGAAAAGCAACTGGGAACCACCTATACTCTCTATGGCACGAAACCAAAAGAGCAAGGAGGTTCCCAGATGCAAAACAATTCTATCACCATTTCACTTGCTTTGCCAGAGTTCATCGGGGAGCGAGTTGAAGAGACTGAGCATCACCTCGAGAATGGGTGGGCAAAGCCGAATCGGTTGCCCTATGTCCGTGGACACCCCACCGATGCCCTTCCTGATGAGCGGGTAGATGACGTGTGGCCTGCGCCCTTTGGAACCAAAGGGGTGAGGCGGTGGTGATAGACCTGAGCAGTAGTTTTCGGAGTGCGGTGGGGGAGGCTTTGCCGTGGTGCGCGGTAGTGGTTGACAAGTTTCATGTGGTGGCGAGGGTGATTAAGGCCTCCTTGGCAAGGTTTTGTTCCGTGCTTTCCATACAAAATTTGACGAAGAACCCGCAAAAACCGCTCCCTAAAATCCCGCAATTCACTTGACAGAGGAAATAAAGTGTGATATACTTTTTATGGCGGGAGGAGAATAAAAAGCGTGCCAGAGAGGAGGTGACAGTATGGCTGAGAGAAAACCTTTATCCTCTGCGGTAGTAGGCATTGTGATTGCAGTAGTGGTGGTGATAGTAGTTCTCATTTACGTTTTTGCCATGCGTCCCAAAGGGGCTTCTCCGGAAGTTAAGACCCCGGAGGAAGCGGAGGCTGAACAGCAATACCAGGAAGCCATCCAGCGGGGAGAAATGCCGGCGGAGGGATTACCTGGGGGAGAGTGAACATGTAA
>DTZQ01000069.1 GCA_012961305.1 Armatimonadota bacterium
ATTGTGCCGGGCGTGGAAGCCGGGATAGGCGTAGGAAGGGGGGTCTAAGAAGGTACTGCCCTCCAGGGTGGGCGTGCTGTAGGCCCAGGTGTTCAGCCGGGCCGCATCGGCCATCAGCACCGTTTCCGCCGGCCGCTGAAGGGCCGCCAAGGCTATTGGCCTTTGCTCCCAGTTGGGGGGCACGAAGGGGGCTAAATAGGCATAGTTGTAGCCGTAGCCGGTCAGGCCCAAAGCGGTGCGCAGCCGATTGGGAAAGGAAGGACAGGCCTTGATTTGCGCGTTCCGCAGGTAGGGATAGAGCAGCCCCTCTTCCTCTCGCAGGACGGTGCCGTCCCAACTCCCCCACCAGTAGTACACCCGCGTGGGGCCGGGGGTGAAAGAAGGGAACAGCACTTCATCGTAGTCCTGCACGTACATCATGGCCGCCAACCCAATTTGTTTCAGGTTAGAAGCGCAACTTGCCTGGCGCGATTTCTCCCGGGCCCGGGCAAACACGGGAAAGAGAATCGCCGCCAGAATGGCGATAATCGCGATGACGACCAACAACTCAATCAAGGTAAAACCCCGTCGTGAAAGGTGGGACATTTTACACCTCCTTCATGTCCCACGCTCTCGGGTCTCCAGCCCAAAACAAAAGCCTCCTCACGCCCATCAGGGACGGAGGAGGCTTCTGGCCGTAAAAAGCACCCACACCTTCCCGCTGAAGACGTGAGAGCGACACCCACACAGGCAAGGTCTCCGGACTTCCGGATCCTCCTACTCACCACGCCTTCTCAGGGCCCCGCGGCCCCAATGGCCTCCGGTGGCTTTCGTCCCCGGTTACCGTAGCAGGGGCTGTGCCGGACTTGCACCGGCTTCCCTCCACCTGTGGGGGGGACAATATTAGACTGTGCCAAAAGTATACCACAAAACTGCGATTTTGTCAAGGGGGTGAGGACAAAATTTTGAGTTGGGGACGTTTCGCAGATAATAAGCAGCAGGAGGGTGCCAGGAAATACCGCTCTAATGTGGGTTTACAGGGATTACCAACGGCGTAAATGCGATGGGTCAGGGGAAACTCTCCTGGTGGGCAAGGTGCTCCTTCCAGGCCGCCGAGTCGCGGGCTTCGTACTTGGCCAACGTCTGGGCCAGGGCCTCTTCCAAGTCTATCTCCATCCGATTGGCAAAGGCCAAGAGGATGAACAGCAAATCGCCCACTTCGGCGGCGAGGTCCTCAGTGGAGGGACGGGGGCGCAGTCCTTTGAGCCGCTGCATAGCCGCTGCCACTTCTCCCACCTCTTCCACCATCCGGGCCAGCAAGGCCCAGTCCTCCCAGTAACCTCCGTGGGCCTCAATCCAGGCGTGCACGCATTGCTGGTACTCCTTGAGGGTGGACATAGTTCCCTCCACCTAAGCGTTCCGGTAGCCCTCACCCCCCTCCCACGCTGCGGGATAGGGGGGAAAGGGAATGGATGGTAAGCATTACATTGCCCACTATGGTCGGGCGGCAGCCCGCAGGGCCTCCTCCACTAAAGTACCCAGGGCCGTCCGCCTGGCTTCCAGCACCGCAGGGTCATGGGTGTATTCGGTGAAGGTAGCGGCTACGTCGGTCACATCCAGGGCCCGGTCAATGCGCCGCCGCAGGGCCTCGTCCTGTACGTAGGCCCGCAGGGAACGCAGCAGGGTCAGGGTGTCGTAGTCCTCGATTCCCTCACGGATGAGTTCAGCGCGAATGGAGTTTACCGGCCCCTCCTCGCCGGGGTAGAACAGCGAGCCGTCGGCGTTCCCGCCCGGATAGGTCATGGGGTTCTCCCAGGGGTCCTCTTTCCAGTAGGTAGTGTTCCAGTAGAGGAAGCCGGTGATATCGTAGCGGAACAACTGCCAGAACAGGATGCGCGGGTCAATGCTGGGGAAGTCAATGCCCCAGATGTTCGCGTAGGGCCGCTGGGCACTGATGCACACGTAGGCCCAAATCTCGTTGTTGTCGCGCCGTTGGGTAGCCAGGTACTCCGGGTCGAAGCAGTCCGTATGGGGCACCCAGATGTCCACGTATCCGTCCAGCGCGGCGTAGGCAGGCAGTCCCTCCGCGCCCGGTCGCCAGGGACGCGTAGCCCCGTAGCCGAAGGTGAGCAGCGTTTTCAACTGGGGCGCGGCCTCGCGCACAATCTGAAAGGCTGCCTTGACCTGGGGGAAGTACCGGGCACTGGGCTCGTCAATGACGTAAATGTACCCCAAAGGCACCCAGCCTTTTTCCGCCAGGTGAGCCTGGGTCTGGCGCAGGATTTCCGCAGCAATGCGCCGCTGTTTCTCACCCGCCTCCGCCACCTTGCCCCATCCGCCGGGCAGCCGCGCCCAGTGGATGTTAAAAGCGTTGAGGCCGTGCTGAAGGTAAAACTCAATTTCGGCGTCAAACTCCGTCCAGTCTATGGTGACTGTGCCGTCCTCGGCCACGGTGATGCGCGGTGCGGCGACGTTCTGGTCGGACATGCGATGGCGCAGTTGATTGAGCCGGTAGGCCCGCAGCAAATCCGACAAACTCATCCGTTCCCCGGCTTCAAAGTCGCCGTTAACCACCAAATTGGGTGCGTCTTCTCGTCCGGCTTCGCGCAGCGCGAGGTCGTCGAACCAGGCCGTGCCTACGGCGTAGATTCCCACGTACACCCGGCAGGAGTCCCGGTCCCCGCTGTTGAACCGGCGGCGGAAAAGCCGCCACTTCGCGCTGGCCGGCAGCAACCTTCCTCCTAAGGGATGGGTGAACACCCCGGCCACGCCCTCGCCCGTGCTGCGATACCACCCGGACACTTCGTAGTCCGTGTGCGGCTGCAGGGCAATGGGTTCGGTGTAGTAACAGGCTCGCGGGCCTTCGTGCGTGCCCCGCTCGAGCACCTCCGCCGTGATTTTCACCGCCGTTTTCCCCCGGTGCGGCTCCTCCCGCTCTAAAGCGGGGTGGAACACCCCCCGCCCAAAGTAGTTTGGGCGACCCTTTACGTCTGCTCCCGTCCACACCCCGTAGGTCCAGTGCCGCGGGAGGTGGGGGGAAGGAGCGGCCCCGTGCCGCAGGGCTACGTAATGGGGGTTGATTTGGAAGTCCGTGCGCAGGAAACTGGCTTTAGGCAGGGTAAAGTCCCACACGTGCAGCCGCAGTTCCACCGACTGCGCTGGGGCGTTCTGGGGGGTGAAAGTGAGGGTGCCGCGGTAGTCCCCCGCCCAGGCCTCGGGGGGGACGTAAACGGTCACCCACACTGAGCGCACTTCCTCGGCCGGCACGTCGAAAGGTCCGTTGGGCAAGAGGGGGTCGGGAAATCGCCCCCTGCCCATTTGCGCCCGGCCCGAAGGCTGGGTGATGTTCACGTAGCCCACGAGGTTGATTTGTAAAGAAGGACTAAGCGCTGGCCTACCCTCACCTCCTTCCCACTCCCATGCGCGGGCCGAAACGCGGACCTGCTGCAGGTCCTCACCCAACGGCAGGAGCACGAATTGGGCGGCTTCGTACTCGTTCCGGGCGGCGTAAAGTTGGACCATCCGGGCCGACTGGCCCTCATAGGGTTGGTCAGGGCGCACTTTGGTCATCGGGCTTGCAGCGCAAACGACGTAGGGCGGAAGTTTCCCCTGCTCAGCCGCAGCGCGGGCCAGGGTCAAACGCTGGCTGAGGTTTTCGTAGGCTTGAAGGCGCTGGGTGGCGGTGTTGAGGTGCTCCTGGGCCTGGGCCAACTCCTCCTGGGAGGTCTCCCTGCGCTGCAAAAGGGAGGAAACCTGCCGCAGTTGCTCCTCCACGGCCGCGCGCAGGTCGCGTACCCGGCGGACCAAGGCACTTTCGGCGGGCAGGCCCGCCATCTCCGCCTGGGTTTGTTCCAACCACTGCCGAAGGCCCCGCACCTCCTGCCACAGGGTTTCCCGGGCATAGGGCCGAAAGTCAGCACCCGCAAACCGCAGTCGCCCGAAGTTCCCCGGCTCGTGGAACCCGTTGTCGCAGGGAGCCCAGGTGGAAAGTTCCCCGTGAGGCCGCTCCTCGCGAGCCAGGTTGAAAGCCCAGGTCTCGGGCACGTCGCCGGGAATTTGCAGGACGCTGAACGGCAGGGCGATTTCCACCGTCCAGGCGTCTTCTCCCCGGGCCGTGGCCGACCGCCAGGAGGCATCCCAACCTCCGGCATCGGCCCCCAGGTCATCGCGCTGGGTGTTGCGCACGTTGACTACCAAGTGGTAGTAAACTTCCGGTTGAGACCGGGGACTGAGGAACACCTCGAAGCAGTCGTCTTCGTAAACTGCCCCGTCGCGCTCAGTTACCTCCGCCCTCAGGGCTTCCATCTGGTCCTCCCGGCAAATCGCCCCCAAGTAGAGGTGTTCCGCATCGAAGGTCAGGTACACCGTGGTAGGTTGCGTCGGTTGGGCCTGGGTGCGCAGCAGGACGAAGCGGTCCAAAGTGGCCGCCTTTTCCCAGCACGGGTCGTCGAGCCGTCCATCAATGCGCGGCGGGGCGGCACAGCGCGGTACTGTAACTTCGTAATCCGCCCGCGCTGCTCCCAACCACCAGCCCGTTAGAAAGAGGGTCGGCCAAAATACTCGCCCCCGTAGCCCAGAGGGTCGCATGAGCAAAACTCCTTTCTGCAGGGCGGTAGCATCCTGCCCACTTACTTCCACCGTAGCCGGTACAGGTGCACGCTGGGGAGGGCGTTCCAAGTGGGTACGCTGCCCAGGGCCCAGCGGCGCCGGTCGTTTTCAAAGGCGGCGATTTCCTCCAGCACGAAGTCGGAACAATTTCGCAGGCCCAGAGCCTGCCGGTAGTCGTAGGCCGGCTTTTCCTCCGTCGAATGCTTGTCTGGCAGGAGGAGGTAGTCTACCCCGCGCTCCCGCAGGTATTCCGCCACTCGGCCCTCCTTTTCGTAACCCACGAAGGCCGGGTCGGTCAACCCTCCCAAGTCCACTACCCGCTGAGGGATGAAATATTTGACTACGCCGATGTCGTGGGCGGCGACCACGGCCTGGGGAGGCAGATACCGGGCCACAAATTGTGCCGCCCGCACGCGCACGTCTCGGGTGTGTTCCACATTGGCGGCGTAAACCCGACCCCAGTAAATGGTGTCCGTAAGGGCTACCACGGCCACTACTGCTGCCGCCAGGCGAAACGCGCACCGGGGGCGGGGAATGGCGAACAGACCTACGGCTATGGCCAGCCACAGAACCACGTGGTTGAGGGCTCCGTAGCGGCTGGCGGTGCCTAAGATGGGCAGGATGAACATGTAAGCCAAGTTGTGCAGGGCAACCCAACCCAAGAAAGCCAGCAAGACCCGGTCAGGGGTCTGGGCCAGGTCACAGCGGCGACGTAACCATTCCCAACTGCACCTGACGGCGTGTTTGAACAGGGGCACCAGTCCCAGGCCGAAACCCAACCCCACCCAGGAGAGGGTTATGTCGCTGCTGCCGATGAGCCGTCCCACGGGCCAGCGCGGGCCCGGCCAGGCAATACCCCCCAGGACGAACAGAAGGGTGTAGAAAAACCAGGCGGAGAGATAAAGCACGGGCTTAAAAGCCAGCAGGGGAGCGGTGAGGGGACTGCGGGAGGCGAAAGCCTGCAGGGCCTGCAATTGGGCCCATTTCTTCCCGGCAAAACTGGTGGGCAGCCACAGGCCCGTGCGCCCGTGCAGGTACAGAACCCAGGGGGCCAAACAAATCGTCGCCAACAGGCCGATTAGAAGTACTGGCCGGGTGGGCCGTCGCTCGCTCAGGAGTTCCACCAGCCCGATAACTATTAGCAGGGCCAGGCCCTCTATGCGGGTCAGGGAGAGCAGACCCAACACTATCCCCAAGGGCACAAATTGGCGGTGCAGGTACAGCACCAAAGCCCCCAAACCCAGGGCCAGGAAGAGCATGGTTTCCATGCCACTAAGGGTGAACCACAGGAGGTTGCCGGAGAGCAACACCAATCCTGTGGCTACCTGAGCGGGCACGGTGGGTTCAATCCGCTCCCAGCGGACGAAAGTCGCGCGGGCCAGTTCGTACGCCGCGCAGCCGACGGCGAAAAGACTCAACAGGCCCACCAGTCGCGCCCCCAGGTACGTAGGGAGGCCCAAGCAATGCAAGCCGGCCAGCAGCAGTACCCAGAGGATACTGGTGGTGCCCACGCCCGGCTCGCCGCGGTTGAAGGACAGTTCCCCCTGCTGCGCCAGGTGCTCGGCGTACACGAAATGGATGTAGGCGTCGTCCAGGGGGAACTCGTCCCCCGCAGCACTGAGGTACGTCGTCGTGGTCGCCAGTACCAACCCGCCGATGACTACGTAGGGCCCCCAAAACTTTCGCTTCATCTCGCGATTGTCTCCTTACCCGGCTGTTTCCCATTGTACGGAATTTGCAGCGGGTTGTCAAGAGTTATCCCTGCTCGTTGGAATTTGCAAATATGTCCCAAAAGTGGTATAATCTGGGGCAGGTTACTGCAACTGGACATTCGCCTGCGCGAGGCAGGGGTCAACCTTTCCAGAGGAATTTTAGGGCGGAGGGCAAATAATAAACCTGAGAAACATCATGCCTACCGGTTTTGTCTATCACGAGGATTATTTGCAGCACTACACGGGAGCCCACCCGGAGCGGGCCGAGCGCCTCCGGGCGATAGTGGAGGGGTTACAGGAGGCCGGCCTGTGGGAACAGTTGACCCATTTGCCCCCGCGAGCTGCGAAGGAGGAGGAAGTGACCCTTGTGCACCATCCGGCCTACCTGTGCGGGGTAAAAACCCTGGCGGAAAGGGGAGGAGGAATGCTCGACCCGGACACGGTGGTCAGTGACCGCAGTTACGAGGTGGCTCTGTTGGCCGTCGGGGGTGCGCTGACCGCTGTGGAGGCTGTACTGCAGGGTAAGGTACAAAATGCTTTCGCCGCGGTGAGGCCCCCCGGCCACCACGCCCGCCCCCAGACGGGCATGGGGTTTTGCCTGCTTAACAACCTGGCCATCGCGGCTCAATATGCCCGCCAGCAGGGAATGGAGCGGATATTCATTGTGGATTGGGATGTGCATCACGGCAACGGGGTGCAGGAAGTGTTCTACGAAGACCCGCAGGTGTTTTACTTCTCCCTGCACCAGTATCCTTGGTATCCAGGCACCGGCCGGCGGGAGGAGCGGGGCCGGGGAGCGGGGGAGGGAACGACCTACAATGTGCCCCTAACGGCGGGTTGCGGGGATGGGGAATACGAGCGTGTTTTCGTGGAGGAACTTTCGCCCCTGATGCGTGCCTTCCAGCCAGAATTGGTGCTCATTGCGGCTGGGATGGATGCCCATGCGGATGACCCCTTGGCTTTCATGCAGGTCTCCACGGCCGGCTTTGGCCGTTTGGCCCGGCGGGTGCTCGAGTTAGCGGGGGAGTTGTGTGCTGGTCGAGTAGTGGCCCTTCTGGAGGGAGGTTACAACTTGCGGGCCTTGAGCGAATCGGTGAACGAAATCGTGCGTCGCTTCCTGGCGGCCGACCCTTGACATTTTCCCGCTAATCTGGTAGAAAAGAGAAGGTAAGTGTTCAGCAGTTGACCATCAGCCGAGCGTAGTACGGCTTATTGCGGGTCCTGAGCCCCAGGCCAAAGGCTGAGGGCTGAATGCTTACCGGAGGAAAAAAGTCATGAAACGGACGCGGAACTATGGGTTTACCCTAATAGAACTGCTGGTGGTAATTGCCATCATCAGCATTTTGGCGAGCATTCTAACTCCGGTGTACAGCCGGGCGCAGGAGAAAGCCCGCCAAATTGATTGCGGCTCTAACCTCCGGCAGTTGGGCATGGCCCTCATGATGTACACCCAAGATTACGATGGCCTCTATCCCATCGCCTACGCCTTTTGGACGGGGACCCTCAACCCGCCGCTGCCCCAGGTGCCCAACCTGAAAACCTGTTTGGATTCCTACATCCGCAACGACCAAATCTGGTGGTGTCGCTCCTGGGTGGGCAAATATGGGTACTATGCCTGGCGGAACCCCAGGGGAGGGAACTACGACTTTATTGTTCCCTCGCCTAACACCCACCCGGTTATCGGCGACCCCACTACGGGTAGAGTGTGGTCAGATGCCAGTCTCACTCGCCCTTCGGAGTATCCCCTGCTGTTCTGCGGCAGCCCCTGGACGCTCACCCTCAATGCCCACTCAGGCATCAGTGACGAGGAGTTTTTCCAGGGCGGGGGGCTGGGCACCATTAACATCCTGTACGCGGACGGGCACGTCAAAATCCAAAACCTGACCGTCCAAAGGTGGAACCAACTGTACATGAGACCCCGCTAAAAGGAGACGAGCATGCTCATTCAAGGTTACCTCTGGCGGTTTTTCCTGGCCCTCCTGTTCGCCTTCATCGGCTGGTTGCTCTCTACCCAGCCCAAACAACTGAAGCGTCTGGTCGGCCTCCTGGCTTCTTTTGGCCTGGCCAGGGACGAGACCGACGCCGATGTGGAGGCCGCGGGAGCGGTAATTGTCAAGATTTTCTACGGCCTGAGCCTGCTGGCTCTGATTTGGCTGGGCTACTTTTTCTACCACCACCACCGAGGTTTGAAGGCAGAATCCTATCCGGGACTGGAGAAGGTGACCCCTTACCAGCCGGCCACGGAGGCACCGCTGCCGGGAACTCCTTACCACCGAGCCCTGCCTCAGCCACCCAGGGGGGGAGGAAGCGCTCCAGGGGAGGGAACTTCTTCCGGGCCCTAAGAGACTTCTACCTTCCAGGGAGGCAAACCTTTATTCCCCATGAAAGGCGTTTATCTTCCGCCGTTCAAAGAGGCGGATTTGCCGGCGAAGAAACAGACCTTTTGGCAGTTGGCCGGCCCGGGAGCGGTGCTGGTGGGCCTGTCCATCGGGGCGGGAGAAATTATCATCTGGCCCCGCATCGTGGCCCAGTATGGGGCGGACATGGTTTGGGCGGCTGCGGTCGGCGTGTTCATGCAGATGTGGATTAACTTCGAGGTGGGGCGGTGGACCATTGCCACCGGCGAAAGCGTGTACACCGGCTACAGCCGTGTCTCCCGCTGGTTTGCCTACATTTTCATCCTCCTAAATGTCCTCGGTTGGATTGCCCCCGGCTGGGGCCGGGCCTCTGGTTTAGCCCTCAAAGCCTTAGTGGTGGGCCCCCACGGGTTCGGCTCCGACGCCTTTTGGACTACCCTCACTTTTGCCTTCGTCGCCTTGCTCCTGTTCGGGCCGAAGTTAATTTACCAGACCGTAGAGCGGGCAGTAGAACTGCTGGTCATCACCGTCACCGTTGGCCTCATCATCGTGGCCTTTGCCATAGGCACAGCCGAATCCTGGGGCGACTTGCTGCGGGGTCTGGTCAACATTCCCTATCGGGACCCGGACTTCTCCGTGAAATCCTTTTTCATTGCCCTGGTTTTCGCCGGGGCCGGCGGCACGGCCAACCTGTTTTACACCTTCTACCTGCGGGACAAACACATTGGCATGGGAGCCCGCATCCCGGCCATCCAAAACCCCCTGCGGGGTCGGGCGGAGAAAATCCCCACCACAGGTTACCTCTTCCCAGAAACGGGGGAGAATCGCCGCCAGTTTGCCACCTGGTTCGACTATGTGCGCAAGGACCAGGTCCTTTTCTTCTGGGGCCTGAACACCCTGACCATTATGCTGTTCATCTTCGGCTCGCTAACAGTGCTGCATCCGCGGGGCATCGTACCGGAGAAGGGAACGCTCATCTGGGACGAAGCCCAAATTCTGGGTGAAATCTGGGGCCAGGCCGGGCGCATCATTTTCCTGCTGGTGGGCATGGCCACCCTGTTCAGCACCCAACTGGCGCTGGTGGATGGGGTCGCCCGTTCCCTTTCGGACATCGTTTACGTCAACTTCCCCGCTGCCCAGCAGCGCGATTTGAGTTGGTGGTATCTCCTGTTCGCCGGGGTGTGGATAGTGGCCGGGTGCGTCATTACTGGGGTAATGGAGAGATGGGGCGTGAGCGAGTTGGGTTTCCTGTTCAATGCTGCCTACATGGGCGGGTTCGCCATGGCCATTTACACTCCCCTGACGCTGTACATTAACTACCGCTACCTACCCCGCTGTGCCCGCCCCGGCCCGGTGCATACTTTCTTCATGCTCCTGGCCTGCGCCTTGTACCTCGGTTTTGCCCTGGCTTCCCTGGCCTGGGAAATAAGCGGTTAGCCTTGGGTTATCAACGAAAATGGGCGAAATAATGCACACCCTCGGCTGCGTCGAGGCCCTGAACTTAGACGGCGGTGGCTCCCTGGCCCTCTACTACAACGACAACTTCGTCCTCCATCCCGGCCGAGAGTTGGTCAGCATTTTGACCGTAGATTAAACCCTTAGGGAAAGCGCCAATAGGTCAGTAGGTCAATTGACCCCTTGACGATTTCCCAATGAGCCCCAATAACTTAACGAACTTAAGGCGCGACCTCCGCCCCCGTCCGTTAATCCTGACAGGCGGGGCAAACGTTGGGGGAACAGACGTCGCTGGGGCAAGGGGAAGGGGAACTCGACTTGGGATTCGCCTTGCCCACGGCGAACAGGGAAATTATCCGCTGGGTGTTCGTACCGCCACATTGGGGACATTCGTACCCCTCGCGGGGCGCATCGCGACTTTGCAAGCGCTCAAACACCGCGCCACAATCGGCACATTTATATTCGAAGAACGGCATCGCTCCCTCCTCCGTTATTAGTTGGTTAATTGAGCAGATGAAATGTCTCACATTACAGGGGAAATGGCTCCTGTAATTATTATACCACACCCCCCCAATTTTGTAAAATTTTTGCTCCGTACTAACCACCTGACACTTTAACACCAAAGGGTTGACCGACACAGTTGAGCCGCTTCCTGGCTAATCCGGCCTTGCGTCCTCGCTGAGGGAGCCAAGGTTGGCTTCCAACATCGCCTTTTATAATTGCCCATCTCAATTCCTTTGTGTCCTGTGTACAGTTGTAAACTGGCGGGTGGTTAGACGAAGAACCCCAATTCGCTGGGGTTTGACTTTGCCTGTAAAGTGTGTTACAATGAGGTTTAACTCCTCAATTCAACCTTGTTGACCGAGTGCTATGCTAAAAATATTTTGGGATGTTGGTGCGGTGAAACCCTGCTGGGCTGGCAGTAAAGACCAATTGGTGACCGCTGACCGCAAATCCGTTTAAAGGATGGAGTTTTTAACTGGAGGCGAGTGGAAGTTTCGGGAGGTGGCCATGAAGCGGGACGCTGAAGACCTTTTAATGCCTGTAGAGAAGGCCGGACTTCTCTTCCGCAACCCCTTTATCATCGCCTCAGGGCCGGCCTCCAAAACCGTAGAACAAATCCAGCAGGCGGAGCAGGCTGGATGGGGTGGTCTTAGCATCAAGTTGACCTTCGACCCTGAACCCTATATCAATCCCGCTCCTCGATACAGATGGCTTGCGGAGGAGGGAATCCACATTTTCTCCCTGGAAACGAGGCTGAACCTCCAGCAAGGATTGCGACTCGTGGAGGCCGGGCGAAAGGGGACGAAGGAAATCGTCATCTTGGCGAACATTACCTATGTGGGTGAGAAAGGGCTGTCAGGATGGGCAGAGATGGCCAAGCAATTTGAGGAGGCCGGCGCTCACGCGATTGAACTTAACTTCTGCTGCCCGAACATGTCTTTCAATCTGGACGCCATAGGTGAGACCCAAAGGAGCACACCCTCCACCGGAGCAAGTTTGGGTGTAAGTGAACCGGTGGTTTTCGCGATTACGAAAGCAGTTAAGGAAAGCGTTCACTTGCCCGTTTTCGCGAAACTAACTCCGGAGGGGGGAAACATTGGCGAGGTGGCCCAAAGTGCCATAGACGCAGGGGCCGATGGCGTATGTACTACCGCCAATCGTCTGGGGGTTCCTGCCCTAAACATATATCATCCCCAAAGGAGCATCTACCGCCTGCAGGAAGGTACGAGTTTAGGCTGCATAAGCGGACCCTGGCTTAAACCCCTGGCCCTAAAGGATGTGTTGCAGATGCGAAAGACGATAGGCCCTGACCCGGTTATCATCGGCACCGGTGGGGTACATACCTTTCGTGAGGCGGTGGAGATGGCTCTGGTAGGTGCGGATTTAATTGGAGTTTGCACGGCCGTCATGCTGAAGGGTTTCGGAGTCCTATCGGAAATGGTCAAGGGAATTAAAAAGTACCTGCGGGAGACGGGCAGAAACTCCTTCTCCGAAATCCGCGATGGAGCGCTCCCCTATTTCAAGCCGGTCACCGAGTTGATTTTAATCCCGGGCCAGGCCGAGGTGAGGGAGGAGAAATGTGTCGGTTGTGGTCGTTGTGTAGTGATAGCGCACTGTGAGGCGCTGGAAATGGCGGGGGAAAAAGCCGTGGTCAGAAAGGAAAAGTGCTTAGGCTGTTCGACCTGTGTGGATGTATGTCCTAAAGGGGCCATAGCAATGGTGTCCCTTTAATGGGCAAGGAGAGGCTCATGAGCGGGGAAAACTTGCCTCTGTTAAACCGGACCCTGCTGGAAGACCAGGGTTTCAGGGAGACCCATCGCGTTGCCCCGTTGCCCCGAGAGGGTGCTTTCGACCTCCCGGTTAAATACTTGCAGATAGGTATCGGGGGATATATCAGGGGACATGCGGATTACTTCCTTGACCTGCTCAATGAGGGCAGAATCATCGCCGTCCAACCCAACTCGGTGGAAGTGCCGCGACTGCTTCAGCAGCAAGACGGCCTGTACACCCTCGTTTCGGTATCCGGTACGGAGGAGAGGCCCAATTATGAGTACAAAATCATCTCCAGCATCGCCCGGCCATTGGCGGCCAGGACCCAGTGGAACGAAGTCCTGGCTGCAGTTGCATCCACTCCCCTGGAGTTAATCCTAATGGTAGTAACGGAACGGGGAATAAAAGTGGATGAGTCGGATGTCAGTTGCGCGGGGGTTCCCCAATCCGCCATCGGCAAACTCACCCAAATCCTATATACCCAGTGGTTGCACTTCCCCAGGAATAAGATTACAGTCCTGGACACGGATGTCGTTTCCGACAACGGACGGGTGGTTCAAGATGCCGTCTTTACCATGGTGGAGATTTGGAAAGAGCAGTTGGACCGGCGATTTAAGGAGTGGCTTGAGAGCCAGGTGACCTTTCCCATAAGCCTGGGTGACCGGATAGTCCCCGGTGGGCGGGGAAGAATTTCTCCTGAGAAACTGAGGGGCTTCTGGGAGGAACTTGGATATTGCGATGAATGTCTGATTACGGCGGAGCCCTTTAAGTTGTGGGTAGTTGAGGACCGCTTTGCGGGAGCAAAACCGGATTTTGAAAGGGTGGGGGTGAAATTGGGGCCCGCTTCCACGGTGAAAGCATACGAGCAAATGAAGTTGCAAGTGCTGAACGGGGCCCATACTTCAATGGTCCATGCCGGTTGTCTGCTGGGGATAAAATACATCAAGGATACCATCATCCATCCCCTGATTAGACCCTACATAGAGTCCCTCATCTTCGAAGAGGTGGCTAAGTTTCTGAAGGTGCCCGGCGCAGACCCCATCCAGTTCGGAAGGGAAGCCCTCAGGAGGTTCAGCAACCGGCAGTTGGAACATACCAATTATCAGGTGGCAATGTACGGCACGGATAAGGTGAGAGACCGGCTGATGCCCTCCATTTTTCGATACTTGGAGGAAACCGGGGAGGTTCCCAGACGGTTAGCGTTCGCCCTCTCCGTGTTGTTGAGATATGTCACCGGGTATAAAGAGGGCAAGGGGATTGACACCAGGGGCAATGAAGTTGAAGGGCTGCTGGGCATAACTGAAAAGGGGGAGGTTTACTTCATTGACGACCCGCGAGCGGATAGGATTTCCAGGAGACTGCGGATGAACCTGTCCCGGCCTGAATGGGAACCAATTCTGGATGAAATCTTAAGCGATGAGGATATGTTCAGGCGCAACCTCCATCATTGCGGCCGGCTGGCCCAGACGATAAAGGGATATTATCAGGACATAAAAGAGAAGGGGTTGGAGTGGGCGCTGAAAAAACTTGTCTCCTCAACTCCAAAAACTCCAGGTGGGTATGTCTAAGGCCCATCCTATCAGGCTCCACAGGCCCGCTACCAGGAATTCGCCCAGAATTAAGCCCAAAAAGAAAGGCAAAGCCGTTCGGTAGAGCCGCAAGCCTCCGTAGCGCAACAGCAGGGTTTTGATGACCCAGGCCCAGAAAAGGCCGAACCAGATGTGGCGCATCATCCAGCCCCCCTGCAGGACATAACCCACCGGCGGCAGGGGCCACCAGGTGTACCGCCGCCGGCCCCAGTTCAAAAGCAGGGTAAAGACGGTCGCGGCCAGAATGAACAGCAGGGCTCGCGCATCGGGTTCCAGGGGGACCTGTAGCCAGGTTTGCAACTGATTGTAGGCGTAATTGCCGTAGTGTACCGGCTCCCCACGAATTTTGGCCGTGGCTTGGCCCTCAACATAAAAGACGTGCAGCAGGGCCCAAAAGGTGCTGAAGGCCGCCAGCGCACCTGCCAGGGTCAGGGCCATTAGCAGCCGGCGGGCCTCTCGGCCCCGCGGGGCTATCATCTTGAAGGCTTCCAACTGTGCAGGCATGGGATGACAGCGGTAGCCTCGGTTGAACCACAGGGTCAGGGCGGTCAGGGTCAAATTCCGGGGGCCTAATTCGCTGGGGCCCAGAACCAGGGCCAACGCCTGTCCCGGACTGGCGTAGGGCAAATCATGCACCGGCGGGCCCAACTCCGCCCGCAGGCGGGTGAGGGCCAAACTCAGCAACAGGACTAAACCCAAGAAGGACCCTGCAAAACCCAGGCTCATCCCTGCTTGCCAGAGGAACAGAACCAGCAACCCGAACCCCACCAGCACTCCCGAGAGGCCTGCCCGGTAACTCAGGGCCTCATCCTGCTCCCCCAGGCGCGAGGGACGGCCCCAGGCTTTGTCCCAAACTTCCCGCCAGTAAGTGCGCCCGTTCCAGAACACCAGCAGGGCAATACCCAGGTAGGCCCCAAAGCACTGCTCGTTGAGGTAGGGCAGACGCGGGTCTTCCCCGTAGCCGATGGCCGCAGTCAGGACGAGTTCCACCTTGGTCAGGATGAAGAAAAACCAGCAGGAGAGCAGCATGGGCAGGGGCAGTAGATAGCCAATGCCCACCACGAACGGTGGAGTGCCAAACTCCAACTTCCCCACCGCGTTCCAGGGCGGGTCGGTGAACACCTGCACTCCCCGATAGGCCCGCAAATCCACATGGGGTACCCAGGGATACCAGTAGTTCAGTCCCCCCAGCAAATCAATGGTCGCGGCCAGACCCAAGCCCAGCCACAGGGCCCGCTGGCGCAGGAACCGGGCCGGGTCAGGCGCGAACTCCAGCGGCAAACGTACCAGCGGATAGGTCAGCCGCTCCTCTTCCTGCCAGCGACGGCGCAGGAGGACATTCAGACACAGCATCGCCCAGAGCAGTACCAAGGTAAAGCCCAGCCAGGCCAGGGCCGGCCCCAGCCAGGGCCGCAGGTGCGGCCAGGTGTAAAGCGTGGAATGGCCCTCGTACAGGGCAGTCAAAATCTCCTTATCCCGCACGGTCAGCCAAGAAGGGAGGTAGCGGTGAAAGGTCTCCGCCCAGCGGTTGGAATCGGTAGCAAACCAGAAGGGATGGGTCATAGAGGGCACGAGGGCTTGCAGCATGTCAATCCCGCCCACCGCGGTGGCCAGGTTAAGGAGCGCGTAAACGACCAGCAGTTCCGTTCCCGTCAGAGCCCAGCGGGGGCGAACTGCCCGCATTAGCAGGTTAAGTATCCCCAGCCCGAAAAGCCAGCACACGGCGTTGTAGAACATGGACATTTTGGTCACCACGCCGGTGTGCCGCACCACGTCAATCTGGATGAGCCAGTAAACGTTGATGGGAATCAGCAGCAGGCCCAGCAGAATGGCCCGCCAGGTCACAGTTCGACGTTTAGGACGCTCAGCAACCATCCTCGGGCACTCCCTCCCGTTCAGAGCCTCCCTTGAACTATTAACCTTTCAGGCGCGTTTTCCTCCCCCCCACCGTTCACCCGGCAGCCTCCAGGGTGACCGCCGACTAAGGCCTTTAATTTTCCCTTAACTTTTCCGTTAAGCGGCTGTTACTTATCTGACGTCAAGGAGGATAACTAAAGAAATGGGAACGAACTTCCGATTAAGGAGATAAAAGGCACGAGGAAGGGTCGAGGGAGGAAGAGGGTCAAATGAAGCGGCTCTGTTTGGTTTCACTAATCTTGGTCCTGGCGGCTTTGGGGGGTCGGGTTTACTTCGGGTGGGGCATTGTGGAGGGAGAGTCCATGATGCCGACCCTGCCCCATCATGCCCCCTACGTGTTCAACCGGAAGGCTACTCCTCGGCTGGGAGACGTGATTGTGGCTTACTACCCGGAGGAAGGGGCATTGGTCATCAAGCGGGTGTATGAAATCAGCGAAGAAGGCAAGTACCTAACGGCCGGGGACAATCTGTGGGCATATCCAGACAGCCGCTTCATCATCGCGCCGGAGAATGTAATTGGGGTAGTATGCGGCCAGCGGGATGAAGAGCGGGCCCTGTGGCTGCGCTGTTTGATTAGGAGGATGAACTACCCCGAGCCGCGAGTAGCAAAGTCGCTTCCTTCCCCACAGCAGTAACATTATTAGGGGTTGCGCGGTCAATATTCAAGGGCGTTGAGAATGCTGCTTTGGGGGAGGCTGCCTACCGGGATAGTAGCCAGAATACGGTTGGTATCTAAATCCACCACCGTCACCGCGCGACGAATCCGGCGCAGTTCGGGTTCCACCTGCCGAAAGGCTTTGGTTCGTTGGGAGGGGGAAGCCTGCTGCATCCGGTTCAGTTGAGGAGCGTAGCGTCGCCAAAGTTCCCTTTCTCGTTCCGGGTCGATAGGGGTGCCCGTCAGGTAGAGGCGGCGCCCGTCGTGGCTGAAGGTCATCGCCGCAAAGGCCATTCCCTCGAGCCGGCTGACCTCATGCCAGGTGCCAACTTGCAGGCCCACTAAGGCATAACGCCCTTCCTTCGTCCGGCCATGTAGGTACAATCGCTGGCCCTTGGGGGAGACCGCAGCAGTGTAGATTGCTTCCCAGCCCCGCAGCGGATATGCACGCACGGTGTTGCGTCCGGTCTCTATTTCCCACAGCCGCCCCCTCTCTGCCTGGAAGGCGTACACCTTACCTCCTTGGGGAGATATGGTCAGAGTGCGCACCCCCGCCTGTTGGTCTAAAGGTATGCTGTCCGCCAGACGCCGCTGCCGCAGGTTGTGACTACTCAGCCGGAGGCTGATACTCCCGCTTCCCCCGAGGACCGGGGACCGAGGACCG
>DTZQ01000070.1 GCA_012961305.1 Armatimonadota bacterium
CCGGTGGCCGTATTAAACACGTTCAATCCGGTCACGTCCGAGGGCATCAAATCGGGGGTGAATTGCACCCGCTTGAAAGTACCCCCGACCACGTGGGCCAGGGCCTTGGCCAGCAGCGTTTTTGCCAGGCCCGGCACTCCTTCCAGGAGCACGTGTCCGCGGGCCAGGAAGCACACCAAGGTCTGCTGGATGACCTGCTCCTGGCCGCTGATGACCTTATGCAGTTCCGCCTGTACTAACCGTCCCAGCTCGGCTGGCGTCATAGGATTCGCGCAACCTCCTGTCGTAGGGAATGTAATTGCCCTGCCCACCGCAGCACTGCTGCTTCCTCAGGGGCCGAGGCTGCCCGCAGGCGGGAAGTATCCGTCAATGTCTGCCGCAGCCGGGCGGCCAGAGTGGGGTCGCGGCTCGCAACGCTGGCCACCAGTTCCTCGTTAGAAGCCGCCGCCGGGAGGGCCAGTGCCGTTGCCAGGTCCTGGCGAAAGGTTTCCGCCAACTGATTTACCACCAGGCGCGTCGCCCGCGCCCGCTGGAACAGCGTCGCCAAGGACTCCAGATATTCCGCCCGGGAGCGTTCCTGCCCCGACAGGGGAAGGGGACGGGTGAACCGCCGGGACGCACCCCACAGGAACAACAGCAGAGCCAGTACTAACTGCCCCACACCCCATTTGACCAGACGGGGGGTCACCTGCCACAGAGTAAGCCGTTTCCCGTAGCCGTGGTGGTATTCATCGAACCAAATCAAGCCCTCCCGCCGGGAGCCCACGAAAGTTTCCACCGCGTTGAGCACGAAAGTTAGGTTATCCCCCTTGTCCAGGCCCTCGTTGGAGAACAGCCAGGGCGAGCCGACCAGCAGGAAAGCCCCTTCACCCCAGGCGGCATAGCGCACCACTGGCCCGCATTGGTCGGCGAACAGAGGCACCGAGGCCCGCCACACTTCCGGCAGGGCCTTGGGGAAGTCTGCGGCCTCCCCCAGGGGCGACAATCCTATCCACCCACGCCCTTTGGACTCAGGGGCTTCAGTCCCCTCAGGGTGGGACTCCGCAGACGGCGTTGAAGTGCCTGACTCCGAAGACAGCCGCACTCCCCCGCGCACCTTCAGTTCCCGCACGCCCGTCATCAGTTCCCCCCTCCACAACGGTTCGGCTGGGGTGGGAGTCAGGTCTTTGGGGCTGTGTTTCACTGCCCACTGTTCCTCCGCCGCTCGCTCCGGGTCCTCTAACGCTACCCAGGCCAGCCGCCCTTCCTTCACCCACTCGGTCAGGGCCTTCCACTCCGCGGAGGTTACGGCTCTTATCACCTCCGGCGCCAGCACGAACACCACCTTCCCCTCCGGCAGGGCCGTGAGGGGAGCCTGGTGTCGGGCCACCCGATAGCCCAAACGCTTCAGGGTCAGGTACAGGCCCTTGGTGCCGGTGGGCCGGGAGTTGTAACTCGTTCGGCGGGGAAACGGTTCAAACCACTCCTGTCGCTCTTCGTGGACGAACATCATCGTCGCCAAGGCAATGAGCAACAGGAACAGAACGAACACTATTGCCCCATCGCGACTGATATGCAGGTTCATGTCTCCGCTTGCTCCCTGTCCCCCTTCTACCGCGATGCCACCCCGCGTGTGGAACCCCCCTTCACTTC
>DTZQ01000071.1 GCA_012961305.1 Armatimonadota bacterium
CACCGCTGGGTTCTACGAGCAGTTCGCCCGCTACGACGATGCCACCTACCGGCGCTACTGCCAGGCCACGGACATCGTCGGCTACGACCTCTACCCAGTAACCGGCTGGGGCAAGCCGGAGTGGGTGCCGCTGATTGGAGCGGCGACGCGCAAACTGCGCGCTCTGGCAAGCCCGCGCCTGCCCGTGTGGGTCATCCTCGAATGCACTACCAAACTGCGGTGGGTCAGCCAAGAACACCTGAACCGCATTGGCCATCCCCAGGGCGCACGGGATTTTGAGTTGCGAGCGATGGTCTGGCTGGCCATGGTCAACGGGGCGAAAGGCATCGGCTACTTCCCGCATCGCTGGGACCCGTACAAACAGTGCGACATCTCTGAGGAACTGCAGGCAGAGATGAAACGCACCAACCGCCAGTTGAAGGAGTTGGCCCCGGCCATCCTCTCGCCCGACGCCCCAGAGCAGGTGAAGTGCGAGACCAGAGAGGGCGGGCCGGTGAACTTCCTGACGAAGAAGTACCAGGGCGGCTTCTACCTCTTCGCGGTGAACACCACCCGGGAGCCGGCGCGGGTGCGGTTCACCCTGCCCCCGACAGTCAGGGCCAGCAAGGTGAAAGTGTACGACGAGCAGCGGGAAATCGCCGTTCAGAGGGGAAAATTCGAGGATTCCTTCGGGGAGTTGGAGGTGCACATCTACTTCATCCCCGGAGAGTGACTAAAGAGGGAGGAGGTATAGCATGGAACTACATCTTTACTGGGGCGATTTTCACACCAATCTGCACCCGCGCCACCTGCCGAAAGTTGAGGACACCTACCGGGCGGCGCGGGAGTATTTGGACTTCTTCCCCGTCGCCTACTACCCCTTTTACGACTACCGGGCCAATGGCCTGCGGGTGGAGACCTGGCGGCAGCGACGGGAGTTCCTCCACGACTGGGACCTTCTGCGCCAGGTGGTGCGGGAGTACCATGCGCCCGGCGAGTTTGTGACTTTCTTAGGCTACGAGTGGCACGGCAACCGCACGCGCTACGGCGACCACAACGTCTATTACTTCGACGACGGGCCCCTAAGTGATGCGGAGACCCTGGAGGAACTCTACGACCACTTGCGAGTCCACCGAGGCCTGGCCATACCACACCACACGGGCTACGCGGTGGGACAGCGGGGCAAAGATTGGAACGTCCACGACGATGACCTGTCGCCCTTCGCCGAAATCTACTCCGGGCACGGCTCCTCGGAGGGCTGTGACACGCCCTTCACCCTTTACCGCAACGCCTCCATGGGCCCGCGGGTCTCCGGGGGCACGGTGCAGGAAGGGCTGGCACGGGGCTATCGCCTGGGCATTATCGCCTCCGGCGACAACCACCAAGGCTTCCCCGGAGTGTGGGGCAACGGCCTGGCCGCGGTGTACGCCTCCGAACTCACCCGCGAGGCCCTGTGGGAGTCCTTCCTCCGGCGGCGAGTGTACGGAGTGACCGGCGACCGCATTCGCCTGGAGTTCTGGATTAACGAGCACTTCTTGGGCGAGGAGTTGACCGCCGAGGGCCCGGTGAAGGTAACGGGGCAGGTAATTGGCAGCCAGGCCCTGGACCGGGTGGAACTGCTGCGCAACAACCGGGTGATTCACACCTGGAACCACGCTGGAGCCTGGGAGGTGCCAACTGGCGGCTCAGTGCGGGCCAAACTGCAGGTGGAGTGTGGCTGGGGGCCGGCAGCGCACTACGGTTTCCGCATCGGCGAGCGCCATTGGGAGGGAACCCTGGAACTGAGCGAAGGCCGATTCGTAGGCTGGGAAGGGTGTTTCACCTGGTTCGGACAGAAGGTAGAGCAATCGGCGGCCCGCGAGGTACACTTCGCCCTGACCACCCGACCGCGCGGCCAGCAGGCCACCGGTGCCTCCCAGCAGAGCATCATTTTCGAGGTGGAAGCCCCGCTCACCGCCGAACTGTGCCTGACCGTGGGCACCACTCGGACCACCTTCACCCTGGCCGAAGCCCTGCAGAACTCGCGCTGTGTGGCCTTTTTAGAGGAAGTGAAGCAGACCATTCGCGAACAGTTCGAGTTGGAGCCAGAGCGCATCGAAAACCCCGATGTGTTCTGGCACAACGCCTACAAAGTGAAAATCCATCGGGCGGTGCCGGAAGCGGGTTACAAGTTGCGGCTGGAATTCGTGGACGAAGACCCCCCCTCCGGGCGCAACTTCTACTACTTGCGGGTGTCTCAACTCAATGGCCAGATGGCCTGGTCAAGCCCCATTTGGGTGACGAAGCCCGCCCTTTCCTAACCTTGGGCAACTGGGCCAGGGTGACGAAACAGAGCGAGTGTTGTAGGGAGGAGAGAGTACGCTAAACCTCTTTTTGAACAATTACTTTTTCAGAAAGGTCTTGACGTTCCGAGAATAATGTGATATATAATAGTGAAGTCCCGGACTTGACGGTTCCGAAAAAAGGTGCCACCGGCATTGGCTCGGTAGCCCAGAGCCTGTTTCTGAATGGATAGAAATAAACCGCTCAGTCGCAAACGATAGCCTGGCGGCGGGAATAAGAAATCTTGCCCCTTGCGGGCCACGAAGGAGGGAGAGAAGATGTTGGGTCAAAAGCGTGGCGAAGGATGGCAGGGGAAGGCAGTTCGGCTGGCAATAGCGGTTTTGATGGTCGGCGCCTTCGTTGCGGTGATGGCATCCCCGCAGGGAAGCAGGGCGGAAAGGCAAGAGCGGGTGCAGAGGGGGAGGAGGTCACATTTCCCCAAAGCGATGGGGCGCTCTGGATTGAGGCCTCCTTTGGGGTCTCGTTTCTTCGCCCCTGGCTTGCGGGGGAGAGTTCCAAGTCGGCGCTTTCTTTCCAGACAGCAGAGCCAGAATGTGGAACTGG
>DTZQ01000072.1 GCA_012961305.1 Armatimonadota bacterium
ACTCCCAGAAACTCATACACGTTTGTCTCGCAGGGAACCCAAAGGTCGGTAAACTCCTGCCCCTCGCCCAGAACGCGCCCCGTGCGCAGGTTGCGCAGGCTCCGCACCGGCTCGCGGAAGCGCAGGCGAATGGTTTCCGGGCCGCCGGGACGTACACCTTTCGTCGGCCCCGCGCCGTCAATGCGCGCATCCCGCAGGGGATTCTGCACCAGGCACAGGATGCTTCGCCCCTCTTTGCGCCAGAAAAGCCGCTCGATGAGCGGGTCCGGCTGGCCGTTGCGCCACACCTTCACCCGTGGCTGCAGGCCGGCCTCGGCCAGCAGACCGGTCAGCAAGTCCCGCCAGGCCTGTCCTCCGCCGGCCGGGCGTTGCAGCAGATACTCCACCGGAGTCAGGTTCAAATAGACCGTCCGCCCGCGGCCGGTCCGTTTGGTCACCCCCACCGCTGCTTCTTCGACCGTGGCCCTCGCCTGCCCGGTGGTGACCCGCAGGCCCCGTTCGTAGAGGACTAACCCCTGGTGGCGGAAGGCTCCCTCGTACATCAGCCGCTCCCGCAGGGGACGCTGGTAGAACTCGCCGTTGACCTCGGCGATGTTCCGACCATCCAGCACCCCCGCGGCGAAATTGTGGGCCACTCCGAACAGGTCGTCCAGCACTCCCTGTTTTCGGCCCCGCCCGTGCTCGTCGAACACACCAGTTAGGTAATCGGCAATCACCGTTCCCCCGTCCTCCACGAACCGGCGAATGGTCGCCGCTTCGGTTTCCGACAGGGCCAACGTGCGGGGCAGGAGCAACACCCGGTAGCGCCGTAAGTTCTCCCCTCCCTCCTGCAGGTCGAGGTAGGAAACGAAGTTGTACTGGAACCCGCAGTCCTCCAGCAGTTTCAGCCAGGCCCAGCGGTTGAGGATGTCCGTGGCGTTGGAATTGTTCAGGGAGGAGGAGCGGTTCACCCAGGTGGAGCCGTGGGGCGCAATGTCCATGAACCAGGACACCTGAATGCTGGGCTGGGAGTAGTAAACGGCGATGGGGTCGAGGTCGAACTCCGCGCCGACCAACAGGGAACCCAGGGGGCCTTGTAGTTCGGCGAAGGTGTCCGCCAGGGCCCGGATTTCCGGCCGGACCTGTCCACCCTCAAACCAGGGCTTTCCCCCACGCTCCGGCCAGCATATCACGCCCCGGTTGCCGTGCACGAAATAGTACCACAGGAACCACCGGTCCAGATGAGGCTGAAAGGTGGAGAAGAAGGTCTGCAGGTGGGGTTTGCGTTGACCCCAGAAGGAGCGCAGGATTTCGTTGGTGGCGCCGATGTCGTAGGCTTCCGTCCACTGCACGACCCGGCAGAGTTTGGCGTAGTCGTAGCCGCCGTAGGCCGCCGGAGCCTGCCCACCGACGAACCCGGCCGGCGCGCGGGGGTCTAACTCGTTGGTGAGAGCCACCAACTCGGCCAGCACCTCGGCCAGGGTGCTGTCCATGAAACTGCGGTGGTCGGCCCAGGGGGCGAGGTTCCATTCGTTGAACGGACGCCCATGGAAGTGGCGCAGGTCGTCCACGCTCAACGGCTCTGCTTCCGCAAAGGAGGAGTACTGAGTGTCCCATTCGGCGTTCAGGATGGCTATGGTGCCGTACTGCTGCTGCAGCCATTTCCGAAAGGCCCTCAGGCAGGCCTCCGACCAGCACACGTCCGCCGGATTGGTGAAGGAACTCACGGAAATCTCGTCGTCGAAGGCGTAGGCCACGACCGGCCCGGTCTTCGCCAGCGGCACCCAGCGCTGCAGGTACTCCCTCATTCGCGCCCGCACCACCGGGTCGCGCAAGCAGTGGGGACGGACTGGCCGCTGGCGCTGCCGTTTGTAGGCCGCCTGGAACTTATCCCATTCCCCGCGGCGCAGGTGCAAATCGCCCTTGCCGGCCGCGTGGTCCAGGTAGTAGCGGTAGCCGTTGGCCCGGGCGAAGTCCCGCAGGGCGATGAATTTGCTTTCGCTCATCATCCCGTCCAGGTGCACTCCCCGCAGGTTCACGCTTTCGTAGGCGGCTTTGGCCTGAGTTCCCGGCGGCGGAGTGCGGTACTGCCACACCAGGATAACGAACGAGGGCCACACGGCGGAGTAGTCGCTCTCAACTGCTGGGGCCGATACCTCCGTCACTCCGCCGAAGGTGAGGAGGAGAAGAATATAGAGCATGGATTCACCCTCCAGTTACCCACTCCCGTACCAGGGTTCCTTCGTTCCCGGAACCGGAGTAGTCCCGGGCCACAGTGGCGCCGGGTTCGGTCGGTTTCCACCAGCCCACTAATCCTTCGGAGGGCGGGGCCTCCGCCTGCAGTTCCTCCGCCCTCAGGGCCCGGTTGTACACCTGGACTTCCTGCAGTTCGCCGGCGAAGGGTTGACTCGTGCCGAAGTAGGAGCCTAAGGTCAGATTGCCCGGCCCGAGGTCAATTTCCCCTGTGCAGGCGGTGGCAGCCTCCAACTGGCCATTCAGGTAGAGGCGCATCTCTGTCCCGTCGTACACGAAGGCGAAGCGATATTCGCGGCCGGCCTCCAATTTCGTTGGCGTAGATAGGCTCCGTTCCCGGCCGTTGATGAACACTCCGGCGGTAAGGCTCCCGTCCTCCCGCAGATAGGCAAAGTACTGGAAGGGTTTGGCCTTGGCATAAAGGGCCTGTCGCTGGCCGAAGGTGCGCGGACGCAGGCGGAGGAGGACGCTCAGTTGTTCCCGCGGGCTGAGGCTCCCGGCCCCCGGTACGTTGACCAGTACCCGCCGGAGAGCGAAGGGGCCGCTGCTCAGGCATACGTTCGACCAGCGCAACACACTGCCCATGTTGCCCACCCCGCGCTTGTCCAGGCCCCGCAGGGTCAAACTGACTTGCTTCTTGCCCCCCACCCGCTCCGTCACTTCCACGCATTGGAAAACCTGAAAGGAGGCCGGCTCGTTGTCCTCCACATCGTCCTCCCACACCACTTCGCCGTCCACCAGCACTTGCTTGAACAGATACCCCGGCCAGGCATGGGGAGGGGTGCCGGCCTTCGCGTAGTCGTCGGTCACGGAGAAGACCAGGTAGTATTTCCCAGTCGGCGAGGGGGGTATTTCCAAGGTCGTGGAGGCGGCCCCAAAGGCCCCGGCCTGAGAGGACGTTTGCCAGGGGAAGGAAATGGTCACGGCTCCCTCCGCAACTTCTACTGACCATTTGCCCTCGGTTTCCACCTGCCAGGCCTCTGGGGTGAGGGGCAGGGTCACCAACGCCCGCTCCTGGGCAAAGCGCACCGGCCGCAAAGCCGCTTCCGTTCGCTGCACCACCCCTTGAGCGCGGCGGTAGTGGCTCGTCAGCCGCTCCACCAGCCACCGATTGGTGCACTTTTGCTCTATCCGCTGGTAGGCAGCTTCCAAACCCTGTGCGGCCGCTTGCAGGGCCTCCGGCCCCAGGCTCATCAGCCGTCCGGCCGTTTCGGCATCCCGCAGGGCATAGAAATGCTCCCGAAAGGCCAGTAAATCCTCCACCAACTCCGGCCCACCCACCAAGGCCAGGGCTCGCCGCAGGGAGGCTTCCGGCTCGTAGGCCTCCGGGTTCCAGAAATAATCCGCCGTCTGGAGGCGGGCCACCCGGTAAACCTCGTCAATTCCTCCATTGAACACGATGCCGGGGGTGACTTCCCAAAAGCGCGGAGGGTACTTGGTCTGGAAGGTATCGAACAGGTAGTAGGGATGGCGCGGGTCGTACCCGTAGCGGCTGCGGTGGGCGTAGAGGGTGTTGTCCCAGAGGAAGGGACTGCGGCCCAGGGCCTCGGCGTAACGGCGCACCTGCGCAGAGGTGATTTCCAGGGAGCGGGTCACCGGCCCGGTCCAGATTACCAGCACCTCCGGCGGGATGACCGCACCCAGTCGGCGCAGGTAATTCACTCGCTCTGGCCGCTCCAAGTTGTAGCCCTGATAGTATGGCGGGCAGAAGAGGAAAGTGAGCCGGGGGCAGATTTCCTTGAACCGGTGGTAGAGGGTGTTAATGAGATGGATATGGGCTTCCGTCTGGTCGTGGAACCATTTTTGGTCCTCCGGGGCCAAGGGGTAGATGTCGTCGGAGCGGAGCATCAGCATTGTGGCCCCTGCCTCCAAAGCCAGCCGGCCGATAGCCACCAACCGCTCGATTTCCGCAAGGTCGCTGATGCGGATGTTGTGCTCCGGGTCGCGCCGGTGGGGATGCAGGTGGAACATGATGTCCACCACCCCGGACTCCCAGGCCAACTGACACACCCGGCGAATGACCTCTTGCTGTTCCGGGGTGAAAGTGCGCCAGTCGGGAGGAAAGAAGTAGTTCTGTCCGAAGGCCAGCACGTTGAGTTTGTACAGGGGCATCCACCGCAGGGCGTACTCCAGCCACTCTACGGAGGGTAGCCCTTCGTTCTGCACGGCGCGAATCCGAAAGCGAGGAAAGTCCCGGATTTGCGCCTCGCGCAGGACTACCCGTCCCTCGCGCACGGTCATCAACTGTTTAAGCGACTGTACTGCATAGTAAGCCCCTCGCTCGTCCGCGCCGACCGCCTCTACCCTCCAACGTTCGCCCCTGCGCGTCATCCGCACCGTGTAGCCCTCCGCCGGACCGAAGGGTCGAAGGGACAAGCGCAGGTCCACGCTGGCACCTGCCATTTCCCTGGGCAGACTGGCTCCCTCGAGGCCGGCCTGCGCGGCCAAGAAACGCACCTGGGCGGCCAACTCCGCTGCGGCTCGTTGCACCAGGCGCGGGGCGTTCGTGGCCACCTTTACCGTTGCCAAGGCTCGCTTCGCCCGCAGGTCGTGCAGCGGCAACCAAGCCTCGCCGTAGGTTGCCTCCTGGGGTGGAGGCACCACTTCGCCCAAGAAGTGGTCGAAGAAGGCCGTGTTTGCCTCTTCAGGAGAGGCTAACAAAGTCACCGTTAACCCAAGCCACAGGGTCATAAGCCTCATCCTCCTTTTACCGCAGAGGGCGCAAAGAACGCGGGGGACAATAAGTCAGGTTTCCTCAGCGACGTCTCGGTGAACTCGGTGTCCTCGACAGTAAGAAACAGAGCGGCCATCCACGAAGATAAGTGGGCCTACGATTGGGCAGTTACTTCCACGTCGTCCACCCAGAGGTCGCCGTTGACCCCCACCAGCCGCAGGTAGGCTTTGGTAGCCTCTTCGGGAGCAGTAAAGGTGGCCTCGATGACTTTCCAGTCGGCCGCGGCTTTGACCGGCTCCTTTGCATCTCGATGGTGCTCGCACATGGCGATGTTTTCGGGATACCGCTTCCACCAGAGCATTTCCAATCCGAGGGAACCCTGGCCTTTGGCCCACACCCGCACCCGGTACTTGGTGCCCGTCGTGACCGGAAAGGCTGCGGAGTGCAGGAAAGCCTTCGCCTTTTCGCCGAGGGAGAAATGGAAGGATGTTTTACCCGTGTGGGCGGTAGAAGTGTCTGCCCGGTCGGCAGCCGGCATGACGATGACGTAAAACCGCCATTCTGTCGGCACCT